>JBKPRV010000410.1:0-7010 GCA_046734715.1 Actinomycetota bacterium
GCACCGGACCGGTCGATGCCGTAGCCATCGCCGGCCAGCAGCACGGGATGGTGGTGCTCGACGCCGCAGGCGAGGTGGTGCGGCCCGCCAAGCTGTGGAACGACACCGAGTCGGCGCCCGACGCCGCCGCGCTGGTCGACCGCCTCGGCGCCGAGGGGTGGAGCGCGGCGGTGGGCCTGGTGCCGGTGGCCTCCTACACCGTGACCAAGCTGGCATGGCTGCGGCGCTGCGAGCCCGAGGCCTGGGCCCGCCTGGCGCAGGTGCTGCTGCCGCACGACTGGCTCAACCTGCGCTGCACCGGGGTGGCCGCCACCGACCGCGGCGACGCCTCCGGGACCGGCTACTGGTCGCCGGCGGCCGGCGAGTACCGGCCCGACCTGCTGGCGCTGGTCGACGGCGACCGGGACTGGACGGGGTCGCTGCCCGACGTCCGGGGACCGGGCGAGCCGGTCGGGCGCCTGACCGGATCGGCCCGCGAACGCTTCGGGCCGGCGCTGGTCGGTCCCGGTACCGGGGACAACATGGCCGCGGCGCTGGGCCTCGGCCTGGCGCCCGGCGATGTGGCCGTGTCGGTGGGCACCTCGGGCACCGTGTTCACGGTGAGCGACACTCCGGCCGCCGACCCCGAGGGCCTGGTGGCCGGCTTCGCCGACGCCACCGGCCGCTACCTGCCCCTGGTCTGCACCTTGAACGCCGCCCGCGTGCTGGACACCGTGGCCACCCTCCTGGGGGTGGACCATGACGGGCTGGACGAGCTGGCCCTGGCCGCGCCGCCGGGCGCGCGGGGCCTGATCCTGCTGCCGTACCTCGACGGCGAGCGCACACCCAACCGCCCCGACGCCACCGGCACGCTGTCCGGGCTGCGCACCTCCCATGCCCGGTCCGACCTCGCCCGGGCCGCGGTCGAGGGTGTGGTCCACGGCCTGCTCGACGGCCTCGACGCGCTCCTGGCCCAGGGTCTCACGGCCGGCGGGCGGGTGGTCCTGGTGGGCGGAGGCGCCCGCTCCGGAGCCGTGCGCCAGGTCCTGGCCGACCTCAGCGGCCGCCCGGTCGAGGCCCACACCGACGCCGAGACGGTGGCCCGGGGCGCCGCAGTGCAGGCGGCCGCGGTCCTGGGCGGCACCGATCCCGGATCGGTGGCGGCCTCGTGGCGGCCGGCCGCGGACGCGGTGGTCGAGCCCGCCGCCGACCTCGACCGGGAGGCGTTGCGGGCGACTTACCACACATTGCGTGACGCCGAGGTCTAGGCGCTGGCGCCGGCGTTGCGGAGCCGGGACCCGCTGAACTCCACGGTCGACTCGATGACCTGCCGCCAGAACGGCCAGATCGAGGGGGTGATGCGCAGCTCGATCCCGGCCGCGGCATGGCGGCCGAGCAGATCGTCCACCTCGATGCGGTCGCTGGCGGCCACCGTGGCCTCCGTGACCCAGTAGCCCCCGACCACGTCATCGGGGCGGAAGGCCTCGATGGGCATGCGGTAGGCGTACAGCCGGCAGGCCCGCACCCGTTCGAGCCAGGCGGCCTCCATCACGTGCACCCGCAACGCGGTGCTCTGGCCGAAGAACCGCTCGCGGTCCTCGGGGGTGGTCCGGGTCGACGGCCAGATGCAGCCCCGCGGGCAGTCCCGGGGGAACCAGAACATCGGCGCGTGGCGGGTGTCGATGGCCCACACCTGCGGCGGGGCGTGCGGGTTCGTGGCCGGCGTGTGGGGGCGGAAGGTCTCGAGCGACGGGTCCTCGCTGTAGTGCCACAGCGCGAACGGGCCCTCGTCCACGAACGGGGGAGGGGCCGCACGGGCCAGCAGCCCCTCCGGGTAGTCGACACCCATGCCCTGAGCTTGCCATTCGGGGGCGGGCCCCGCGCCTCGGTGCCGGTCCCGGCGCGCTCGGTGGTCGTGCTCTCCTAGGACAGGCCCTAGGCGAGGCAGGCGGTCATGCCGCCGTCCACCGGGATGATGGCGCCGGTGATGAAGCTGGCCCGGTCGGACGACAGGAACGCGGCCAGCTCGGCCACTTCCTCGGGCTGCCCGCCCCGCTTGAGCGCGGTGCCTCCCACGAGGCCGGGGAAGCGCTCGGCCGCCCCCTTGCCGCCGGACATCTCGGTTTCGATGAAGCCGGGGCAGATGGCGTTGGCGCGGATCCCCTGTGTGCCGTACTCGATGGCCGCCGCTTTGGTCACCGCGATCACGCCGGCCTTGGCGGCCGAGTAGACGCTCGTGGGCATGGACGAGCCGTTGAGCCCGCCGGTCGAGGACCAGTTGGTGATGACGCCGCCGCCGGCCGGGAGCATCGTCCGGATGGCGTGCTTGGTGCCCAGCAGGACGCCGCGGAGGTCGACGTCCATGATCCGGTCGTAGTGGTCCATGGTGACGTCGGCCAGCGGCTGGGCGTCCGCGATGCCGGCGACGTTGAGCACGGCGTCCACCCGCCCGAACTTCTCCAGCGCGGCGGCGAACATGGCCTCGACCTGGGCCTCGTCAGTGACGTCGCAGTGGAACGGCGTGACCGCGTCGCCCAGCGCGTCGGCGGTCTCCTTCTCCCGGCCGCTGACATCGACCGCCAGCACCCGGGCGCCTTCGCGCACGAACACCTGCGTCGAGGCCCGCGCCATCCCCGACCCTGCGCCGGTGATGACCGCCACCTTGCCGTCCAGCTCTCCCATCGATCCCTCCTGGTTCCCTCCGGATTTTCATGTCAGAGTACTGGCAGCAATAGTGGGTGACGCAAAGCAACGCCCGAGGTTCGGAAGGGAGCGCCAGCAGTGACGACCGCGGTGGCCGGCGACCTGTACTACGACCCCTACGACGTGGAGATCAACGCCAACCCGTACCCGGTGTACCGCCGGCTGCGGGAGGAGGCACCGCTCTATTACAACGAGCCTTACGACTTCTGGGCGGTCAGCCGCTACGAGGACGTCGAGCGCGGCCTCGCCGACTACACGCACCTCATCTCGGGCCGTGGCGGCATCCTCGAGGTGATCCGGGCCGACATCGAGATGCCGCCGGGCGTGCTGATCTTCTCGGACCCGCCGATCCACACCATGCACCGGCGCCTGCTCGCCCGGGTGTTCACCCCCCGCAAGATGGCGGCGCTGGAGCCGGACATCCGGGCGATGTGCACCACCTACCTGGATCCACTGGTGGGCGGTGACCGCTTCGACTTCGTGGCCGACCTCTCCGCCGACATGCCGGCCCGGGTGATCTGCACGCTGCTGGGCATCCCCGACGAGGAGTCGCAGCTCCAGGTGCGGAACAACGCCGACGCCCGGCTCCGCACCGAGGCCGGCAAGCCGATGCAGGTCCGCAAGAAGGCCATCGACGACGGCTCGCTGTTCGCCGACTACCTCGACTGGCGGATCGAGCACCCCTCCGACGACATCATGACCCAGCTGCTCCAGGCCGAGTTCGAGGACGAGACCGGCACGGTGCGGCGCCTCACCCGCGAGGAGATCCTCACCTACGTGGCCGTGGTGGCCGGCGCCGGCTCGGAGACGACCACCAAGCTCATCGGGTGGGCCGGCAAGGTGCTGGGCGACCATCCCGACCAGCGGCGCGACCTGGTCGAGAACCCGTCGCTCATCCCCAACGCCATCGAGGAGCTGCTGCGCTTCGAGCCGCCCGGCCCGCACATCGCCCGCTACGTGGCCGCCGACGTCGAGGTCCACGGCCGGACGCTCCCGGCGGGCAGCGTGATGATGCTGCTCGCCGCCTCGGCCAACCGCGACGACCGCCGCTTCCCCGATGGCGACACGTTCGACATCCACCGCGAGATCGGCGCCCACGTCGCCTTCGGCTACGGCATCCACTACTGCCTCGGCGCCGCGCTCGCCCGCCTGGAGGGCCGCATCGCCCTGGAGGAGATCCTGAAGCGCTTCCCCGAGTGGGAGGTCGACCTGCCCAACGCCCGGCTGGCGCCCACGTCGACCGTGCGCGGCTACGAGACGCTGCCTACGTTCATCTGACAGTGGATCAGAGCACCCTCACCGCCGGCACCACGCGCTACGCCGGCGCCCGCATCGCCCGCGTAGAGGACGCGCGCCTGCTCACCGGGCACGGGACCTTCGTCGACGACGTGGTACGCCCGGGCATGCTGCACGCCTGCTTCGTCCGCAGCCCCATGGCGCGGGCCCGCATCGTGGGCGTGGACCCGTCGGCCGCCCTGGAGCTGCCGGGCGTCGTGGCCGTGTTCGTGGCGGCTGACCTCAACTCCGACGTGCGTGAATCGTGGTACACGTCCATGGGCGCGGCCATGCCCGACCCGCCCAAGCCGCCGCTGGCCGAGGGCGAGGTCCGCTTCGTGGGCGATCCCGTGGCGTTGGTCGTGGCGGTCGACCGCTACGTGGCCGAGGACGCCGTCGACCTCGTGGCCCTCGACCTCGAGCCGCTGCCGCCGGTGGTCGACTACGAGACCGCCCGGGAGTCGGAGCACCTCGTGCACGAGGCGTACCCCGGCAACGTGGCCGGGGAGATCGGCGGGATGCCGGCCGAGATGCTGGCGCCGGCGTTCGACGGCGCCGCGCACGTGACGGCGACGACGATCCACCAGCAGGCCTACCTGGCGGTCCCCATGGAGACCCGGGGCGTGGTCGTCGAGTGGGAGGCAGCGAGCGGCGAGCTGACGGTGTGGTCCGCCACCCAGTCCCCGCACGAGCTGCGGATGTTCGGCGCCCGGCTGCTCGGCCTGCCCGAGCACCGGGTGCGGGTGATCGCCCGCGACACCGGCGGCGGCTTCGGCCAGAAGGTGCTGCCCCTGCGCGAGGACATGTGCGTGCTGCTGGCGGCGCGCAAGGTCCCGGGCGCGCTCAAGTGGATCGAGGACCGGCGCGAGAACCTGCTGACCGCGGGCCAGTCCCGCCACGAGCACGCCGCCGTGCGGGTGGCGCTCGACGGCGAGGGCGCGCTGGTGGCGGCCGAGATCGACCACGTGCAGGACGTCGGTGCCTACCCGATGCCGTGGCCGGTGCAGGCGGGAGCCGCGGTCGGGGTGTTCTTCCCCGGGCCGTACCGGGTCCCGAAGGCTCGCTTCAGCTACACGGGGCTGTACTCGAACACCGTGGGCCGCACCGCCTACCGGGGGCCGTGGCAGTTCGAGTCGGTCGCCCGTGAGGTGGTGCTCGACATCGCCGCCCGGGAGGCGGGGATCGACCCGATCGACCTGCGCCGCCGCAACCTGCTGCGCCGGGACGAGCTGCCGTACACCAATGCCAGCGGCATGGCCTACAGCGACGTGACGCCGCTGGAGACCTTCGAGCACGCCCTCGGCCTCCTCGACCTCGACGCCTTCCGGCGCGAGCAGGCCGGCGCCCGGGCCGCGGGGCGCATGCTGGGCGTGGGCACCTGCAGCTACATCGAGCCCACCGCCACCGGGATGGGCTTCTACGGCACCGAGGGTGCCACCATCCGCATCGAGCCTTCGGGCGCGGTGAACGTGTACGTGGCCGGCGGGTCGTGCGGCAACAGCCTGGAGACCACGGTCGTCCAGCTCGTCGCCGACGCCCTCGGCTGCGACATCGCCGACGTGAACACGATCCAGGGCGACACGGCCGTCACCCCGTTCGGCGCCGGCACCGGCGGCAGCCGCAGCGGCCCGATGCTGGCCGGCGCAGTGGCCGAGACCGCGGCCGGGCTGCGGGACCGGATCGTGGCCATCGCCGCCCACAAGCTCGAAGCGGCGCCCGACGACATCGAGCTGGCGGGCAGCCGGGCCAGCGTGCGCGGCACGCCGGCCGCCGGCCTGGCCCTGGCCGACATCGCCGCGGCCGCCTACTTCGAGCCCGCCTCGCTGCCCGAAGGGGTGCCCCCGGGGCTGGAGGCCAGCGGCCGCTACCACGCGAGCGCCATGAGCGTCTGGGCCAACGCCACCCACGTGTGCACGTGCGAGGTGGACCGCGAGACCGGCCTGGTCACACTGCTGCGCTACATCGTCAGTGAGGACTGCGGCCCCATGATCAACCCGGCGGTGGTGGAGGGGCAGATAGCGGGCGGGAGCGTGCAGGGCATCGGGGGAGCCCTGTACGAGCATCTCGCCTACGACGCCGAGGGAAACCCGCTGTCGTCCACGCTGATGGACTATCTGCTCCCCACCATCGCCGAGGTGCCGGTGATCGAGTACGGGCACGTCGAGACACCGGCCCCCAACCCGGGTGGCTACAAGGGCGTCGGCGAGGGCGGGGCCATCGGCGCGCCGCCGGCGGTGATCAACGCGGTGGCCGATGCGCTGGCACCGCTCGGGGTGACCGTCACGCGGCTGCCGCTCGGCCCGGCGGCGATCCTCGGCCTCATCGCCGAGGCCGGCGGGGGAGCGGCGCCGTGAAGCCGGCCCCGTTCGAGTACCACGCGCCGGCGACCCCGGCCGAGGCCGTGGCCCTGCTGTCCGACCTGGGCGACGGCGCCAAGGTGCTGGCCGGCGGGCAGAGCCTGGTGCCCATGCTCGCCCTTCGGCTGGCGGTGTTCGAGCACCTGGTCGACGTGCGGCGCGTGGAGGGGATCCGGGGCATCGAGCGGCAGAACGGCGGCGTGCGGATCGGCGCCGGCACGACGCAGGCCGCCATCGAGCGCTCGCCGGAGGTCGCCGCCGCGGTGCCGCTGCTGGCCCGGGCCACGCCGCTCATCGGGCACTTCCAGATCCGCAACCGGGGCACGCTCGGCGGCTCGCTGGCCCACGCCGACCCCGCGGCCGAGTACCCGGCCGTCGCCCTCGCGCTGGACGCCGGCCTGGAGATCCTGTCGGCCGCGGGCAGCCGCCACGTGCCGGCCGCCGACTTCTTCACTGGGTTGTGGACCACCGCGGTGGGCGACGACGAGCTGCTGACCGCGGTGACCTTCCCGGTGTGGGACGGCCGCTGCGGCTTCGCGGTCGAAGAGGTGGCCCGCCGCCACGGCGACTTCGCCCTGGCCGGCGCCTGCGTCGCGGTCGGGGTCGACGGCGAGGGGCGGGTGGACCGCTGCGGCATCGGGCTGTTCGGCCTCGGCCCGGTCCCGCTCCGCGCGCCTGCCGCCGAGTCGGCGGCTT
>JBKPRV010000411.1:0-8931 GCA_046734715.1 Actinomycetota bacterium
CTCGATCGTCAACGTGATGGTCCCACGCCGCTACTACCCGCCCTGGCAGGGCAACGTCCTCGAACAGCGGGCGCTGGCGGTCGCCGCACAGCTGCACGGTGGAGGGATGGAGATCGACTACGACCAGCTGCTCGCCAAGCAGCCGTTCAAGCAAGACGCCGTGTTCGCCTGGCACCAGGACATGGCGTACTGGCCCGACACCCCCGACACCCGGACCGCCACGGTGTGGTGTGCCATCGACGACTCGACGGTCGAGAACGGCTGCATGCGCTTCGTCCCGGCCACCAATCGGGAGGACGCGTTGCGCCCGCACGAGCCGGTCTTCGGCGGGCGGGGTGAGTCCCATGCGCTCGGCACCGACCTGCAGCCCGGTGACGAGGTCGTGCTGGTCCCCATCCGCCGGGGCGACTGCACCGTGCACAACGAGCGCGTCATGCACGGCTCGGGCGGCAACCGCACCGCCGGCTTCCGGCGGGCCTACGTGGTCGCGTGCCGCGCCTCCGAGACGATCCAGACCGAGCGCGCCCTCGGGTTCACCCACAGCCACAACGACGGGCTCGACGTCCTCAACGAGGTCGGCGTCGCCGGCGAGACCCGCTGACGGCGCACGGCTCTCCCCGTCCGGACCGCCCACGGGACGTCGGCCTGCACCTCGGTGGATGACAGACTGGCCTCGTGGCCCCGTCGCGTCGCATCCTCGTCGCCGTGGCCGCGGCGGTCACGGTGGCCGCGGGCGTGGCGGCTGCCTTCGCCATCGCCGGCGGCTCCGGCGGGTCCGGCGACGGGCCCTCCGACGAGGACGTGCGAACCGTCCAGCCCGGGGCGCCGGGGTCGCCACCTACAGCGACGGCTCCACGCACAGCCATGGCTCGGCTCCGGCCATGGCGGGCGGCGGCCGGCGGAGGAGGCGGCCCGGGGCGCGGGCCGACTGACGCTGATGGTGCAGCGGGACGGCGCCGACTACAGCGCTTGGGTGGGCGCCTGGCAGGTCATGGTCGGCTACCGCGACCGCGCCATGGACGGGATGGTGATGGTCGACGTCGGCGAGCTGACGCTGCCGGTGGCGGCGGGCCCGGTTCGCGGTCCTCGCTGGTCGCGAGGGGGGAAGCCCGCCAACCGGCGGGTGCCCGCCAACCGGCGGGTGCCCGCCAACCGGATCGTCGGCCGGGAGGCGCTGGCCAACCTGTCGGTTCCGACCCTGAGCACCAACCGATCGGAGGGACCGGCGTGCTCGGTGGTGATCAACGTTTACGCCCGGACCCGGCTGGCGCTGGAGCTGGTCCCCGAGAGCCCGGTCGTGGAGGCGGGCAAGGATGCGTCGTTCGAGCTGACGGGGCCGGTCGGCGTGGGCACGTTCACCGTGGATGCCACCGTGGGGCGGATCATCGGCCCCGTGGTCGACCTGGTCGCGAGGCTCCGTGAGGTCAATCTGGACGAGCTGGGTCGACGGGTCCGGCTGCCGGCAGGGCTGCGCGACGGCAGGTTCGACCACGGTCTGGTCCTCGCCGAGCTGGAGGCCCGGGACCCGGAGCTCGGCGCAGTGCGCGACGAGCAGGCCCGGGTGGTGCAGCACGACGGCGGGCCGCCGCATGTGCACGTCGGCGACACCTCGATCCCCGGCGGCTACCACCTCGGCATGTACGTCTCCGGGCGGTACTTCCCCGACGGCGCCGTCGTGCCGGGCGACGAGCACCACCATCCGGCGATGGCCCGCGACCCCGGCAATGACACCGGCGAGCCGTTCACCCGGATCCTCACCGCGTCGCTCGGGGTGGTCGAGCCGCCCCGATAGCCGCCGGCTGCGTCAGTTGCGGGTGTCGCGGAGACCGCCGGGGAGGTCGATCGGCGGGTTGGGGAGCAGGCGCACATCGCGGTCCGCCAGGAGCGTCTGCCACTCCTCCTGGCGAGCGGGGAACGAGCGAGGGTCGCCCATCATCACCTCGAAGAGCACGACGCCCTCGGGGCCGGCGATGAAGGGCCCGAAGTCGTCGCCGTGGTCGAGGGCGATGTGGGTGCCCGGCCCACAGGCGACGTCGCCGCAGGTCATCGAGCCCTCGAGCACGAACACGACGTGGTCGCTGTTGTGGCCGTGGGGCTGCACCATCATCCCGGGATCCCAGCGGGCGTGGATCGACAGGAACCGGCCGCCGGTGTCGAGCCAGCGCTCGTAGACCGACGCCGTGCGGGCCGGATCCGGCCCGTGCTGCTGCCGGCGCACCTCCTGCCACGGCAGGTCGTCGACGTGGATGATGCGCGGGCCGCCCGGCGAGGCTGAGGTCGAGTCCATGCCGGGATCATGCCGCGCGCGTCAGATGCCGGGGCCGCTGAGCGCACGCTTGAGCAGCTTGCCGGTGGGGAGCCGGGGCAGCTCGTCGAGGAAGCGGACCTCGGTGGGGCACTTGTAGTGGGTCAACCGCTCGCGGCACCAGGCCACGAGCTCGCCGGCCAGGGCATCGTCCGCGCCGGTGCCCGGCTCGAGCTGCACGAAGGCGACCACCCGCTGGCCCATCTCGTCGTCGGGGACCCCGACGACACCGACGTCGTGCACCGCCGGGTGCAGGATCAGGACGTCCTCGGCCTCGCGGGGATAGATGTTCACCCCGCCGCTGATGATCGTGTTGGCGACGCGGTCGGTCAGGTAGAGGTAGCCGTCGGCGTCGAGCCGGCCGATGTCGCCCATCGTGCTCCAGCCCCGGTCGTTCCAGGCGGTGGCGGTCTTGGCCGGGTCGCCGTGGTACTCGAAGCGGGTCGCGCTCTCGAACCACACCTGGCCCTCCGCGCCGACGGGGACCTCCTCGCCGTCCGCACCGACGATGTGCACGGCGCTCATGAGCGAGCGGCCGACCGACCCGGGGTGCTCCAGCCACTCCTGTGGGCCGATGGCGCAGAACCCGCTGCCCTCGCTGCCGGAGTAGAACTCGTGGACGATCGGGCCGAGCCACCCGATGGCCGCCCGCTTGACCTCCGGAGGGCACGGCGCGGCCGCGTGCACCACCAGCTCCAGGCTGGACAGGTCGTAGCGTTGGCGCACGTGCTCGGGCAGCTTGAGCAGCCGCACCAGATGGGTGGGGACGAGCTGCGAGTGGGTGGCGCGGTGGCGTTCGACCAGGGCGAGCCACCCCTCGGCGTCGAAGTGCTCCATTACGACCGCGGTGCCGCCGAGACGCTGCGTCATCGTCGTCCATCCCGCCGGCGCGGCGTGGTACAGCGGCGCCGGGCTCAGGTACACGGTCGACGCCGAGAACCCGTAGAGCCCGACGAGCAGCCGGGAGAACGGCTGCGGCTCGCCCAGAGGGCCGGCCCGCAGCGGCGGCTTGACCCCCTTGGGGCGGCCGGTCGTGCCCGACGAGTAGAGCATCCACGAGCCCTCGCACTCGTCGCCGATCGGCTCCGCGGGCATCGCCGCGACAGCCTCGGCGTAGGGCTCGAAGCCGGGGAGGTCGCCGCCGACGGCGAGGCGGGTGCCGACGCCGTCGAGGTCGGCGCCCATGCCCGCCACCGTGCCCGCCAGCCCGGCGTCGGCCACCAGGGCTCGGGCGCCGCAGTCGGCGACGATGTAGCCGGCCTCGGCCGCGGTCAGGTGGAAGTTCACCGGGGTGACGTACAGGCCGGCGCGCAGCGCGCCCCACACGACCTCGTACCAGGGCGGACCATTGACCAGCAGCACGGCGACCCGGTCGCCGGTCCGCAGCGCGCGGGCCCGCAACAGCTGGGCGACGCGGTTCGACGCGTCCTCGAGCTCGCGATAGGTCAGGGTCTGGCCGCTGGTGCCCATCACGAGGGCGTGCTTGTCGCCGTGCTCGGCGACATAGGCCGACGGGTGTTGCACGTCCCGACTGTATAGCTGACATGAGTGTTAGAGACCGGGCTAGGGTGACCGGCCGTGGCACGGGTCGGGGTGATCGGGCTGGGCAACATCGGGGGCGCCGTCGCCGCCAACCTGGTGGCAGACGGTGACGATGTCGTCGTCGCCGACCTCGACTCCGCTCGTGTCGCGGCGGTGGTAGGCGCCGCCGGCGGCAATGTGGCGGTGCACGGGGCCACCGGAGGCGACGTCGCCGCGGTCGCCGCGGCGAGTGAGATCACGATCACGTCCCTCCCGACCCCCGACGACGTCGCCGGCGTGGCGTCGGCCTGGGCCGCCGCCGCACCCGCCGGCGCGATCCTGCTCGACCTCTCGACCTCGTCCCCCACCGGCAACCGGGCACTGGACGAGACGTTGACGGCGACCGGCCACCACTTCGTCGAGGCACCGCTCACCGGTGGGGCGATCGGCGCCCGGAACCGGTTGCTGGTGTTCATGGTGGGCGGCGACGACGAGCCCGTCGCCCGCTGCCTGCCAGTGCTCGACCGGCTGGGGCGGGCCACGTTCCACCTCGGGCCGGTCGGGGCCGGCACCACCATGAAGCTGGTCAACAGCCTGCTCGCGTTCACCTGCACCTGGGTGTCACTCGAGGGGCTGTCGCTGGCGGCCGCCGCCGGGCTCGACCTGCGCACCGCGGTCGAGGTCGTCCGCACCGGCGGGGCGACGAACTTCTTCATCGACCGGTGGGTCGACGGCATCGACACCCGTGGCCGGCCCCCGGAGTTCGCCCTCACCCTCGCGGCCAAGGACGCCCGCCTGATCGAGGAGGTCGCCGCCGCGTCGGGCATTCCGGCGCCGGTGGCCGCCGCCGTGAGCGGGGTGCTCGCCGATGCCCTCGAACGCGGCCTCGGCGACCACGACTGGAGCGACCTCGTCGTCGCCGCGGAGGCCCGGGCCGGGCGCGCGCTCACCCTCGGCGCGCCGGACTGATGGCCCGCGTCCCCGTCGAGGACGGGTACTTCACGGTTCCGGACGACCCCGCCGAGGCCCCGCGCCTGCTCGGGAGTCGCTGCCGCGCCTGCGGCGAGCACTTCTTCCCGCGCCGGCTCGTGTGCGCCAAGTGCCTGGCCGAGGGCTGCGAGGACGTCCTGCTCGGGCCGCGTGGCCGGTTGTGGACCTGGACGTACGTCCACGTCCCGCTGTTCGCCAAGAAGGACGCCCGCGTCGACGCTTACGGCGTGGGGCAGGTCGATCTGCCCGAAGGGCCGCGGGTCCAGGCCATCCTGCTGGGCGGGCCCGAGGACTTCCGGATCGGGATCGACATGGAGCTCGACCTCGAGACCCTGCGCCGCGACGACGACGGCCGCGAGGTCGTGATCTTCCGCTTCCGGCCGGCCGACGGGGCCGAGCCGTGAAGCTGGCGGGAACCGCAATCGCAGGCAGCGGCATCGTCCGGTTCGGGAACCACCGCCCGCGGACGACGGCCGAGCTCGCCCGCGACGCCGGCCTCGCCGCCCTCCACGACGCGGACATGACCCTGGCCGACGTGGACGAGGCGTTCGTCGGCTACATCCAGCCCGGCACGCTGCTCGGCGTGAGGGCGATGAAGGAGCTCGGCCTCACCGGGCTGCCGGTCACCCACGTGGAGAACGCCTCGGCCACCGGGCTCGTCGCGTTCCGGGAGGCGGCGTGGGCGGTCGCCTCCGGCCGGGCCCGGGTGGCCATGGCCATCGCCTTCGACAAGATGACGGAGATGGCGGGCGGCGGGGGTGGCCGGTCGCGGGGCACCGGGCGGGACCAGCTCGACGCCACCATCCTGCCCGCGGCGTACTTCGCCCTGTGGGCCCAGCGCCGCATGCACGACCGCGGCACCAAGCCCGAGCACTTCGCCGCCATCGCCGCCAAGAACTGGAACCACGGCGCCACCTGCCCGTGGAGTGACCGGCAGACGGACCATGTGGTCACCGTCGACGAGGTGCTGGCGTCGCGCATGGTGTCCGAGCCGCTCACGGCGATGATGGCGTGCCCGGCCGACGACGGCGCGGCGTGCGTCATCGTCGCCGCCGAGGATGTCGTGCGCGCCGGTCAGCCCGGCCGGCGGCTGGTGCGGCCGGTGGCGTCGGTCCTGCGCAGCGAGACGTACTCGCCCGGGCACACGTTCCTGGGACCGGTGGTGGGACCGGCCTCCATGACCCGGGACACCGCGGCCGCCGCCTACGACGACGCCGGACTCGGCCCCGACGACGTCGACCTGGCGCTGTGCCACGACGCCTTCGCCAACGAGGAGCTCGAGTACTACGAGCTGCTCGGGTTCTGCCCGGAGGGGGAAGGCGAACGCCTGGTCGAGACCGGCGCCACGGCGCTGGGCGGGTCGATCCCGTTCAACACCGACGGCGGCCTCATCGCCCGCGGGCACCCGGGAGGCCCGACCGGCCTGGCGATGGTTCACGAGATCGTCCACCAGCTGCGGGGCGAGGCCGGCGATCGCCAGGTCGAGGGGGCCCGCACCGCGCTGGCCCACCTCGTCGGCGGCGGCAGCGTGTGCACGGTCAGCCTGTTCGAGGGGGTGGCGTCATGACCGACGAGGACGACCTGCTGGCCAGGGGACGGGAGGTCCAGGCGCAGCTGTGGCCGTGGAGGTGCTCATCCAGACGGCCGTCTACGCCGGGGTCCCCGCGGTCAACGAGGCCCTGAAGGTGGCGGCCGAGGTCTTCGACACGGGCGCCCAGTAGATTCCCGCCATGGTCGACTCGCTCCGGCAGCACGTCGTCGCCGACAGCGACCTGCACGTGATGGAGCCGCCCGACCTGTGGCAGCGCTACATCGACCCCGCGTTCGCCCACGCCGCGCCCATCGGGCTGACCGAGCTGCCGCGGGACATGCGGGTCCGGGTCAAGAACCACTCGCTGCTGCGCCTGGGCCGTGTCCGTCCCCGGCCGGCCGCCGGCCGGAGGAGCGGTTGGCGGGAGGATCACGACAGGGTTTACGCCGACCCCGAGTCACGGGGCTGGGATGCGGCGTCGCAGGTGGACGCCATGGACGTCGAGGGGCTCGACCTCGCGGTCCTCTTCCCGTCCCGGGGCCTGTTCGTGCTCGGCCTCGACTCGGTGGACAGCATCGGGCCCGACGGGCTCGAGCCGGAGTACGCGAGCGCCATCGCCCGGGCCTACAACGACTGGCTCGCCGACTTCTGCGCCCACGCTCCGGACCGTATGTTCGGTGCCGCCATGGTCGCCCCCCACGACGTGCCCGGGGCGGTCGCCGAGGCTCGCCGCTGCGTCGAGGAGCTGGGGTTCAAGGCGGTGTTCCTGGCGCCCGGGTGCGTGAACCGCCGGCCCTGGCACCATCCGGCCTACGACCCGCTGTGGGCCGAGGTCCAGCGCCTCGACGTGCCCATCGCCTTCCACGGCGGCGGTCAGACGTACCTGCGGCCGGACTTCTCCCTCGAGGTGCTCGACCGGCTGATGCTGTGGCACACGTTCAACCAGCCGCTCGCCATCCAGTTCGTGACGGTCTGCCTGTGCGCCGGGGGCGTCCTCGAGCGCTTCCCCGACCTGCGCGTCGCCCTGCTGGAGGGCAACTGCTCCTGGGCGCCGTGGCTGCTGCACCGCCTCGACGAGCATCACGAGTGGACGGGCTGGTACGAGGCCCCCGACCTCACGCTGAAGCCCTCCGACTACTTCCGGCGCAACTGCTTCCTGTCGGTGGAGGCCGACGAGGCGACCGCGCGCCAGTACGTCGACTGGTTCGGCGCCGACAACCTCGTGTTCTCGACCGACTACCCCCACGGCGACTCCGCCTACCCGCACGCGGTCGACGGCTTCGAGAAGCTCGACCTCCCGTTCGACGCCAAGGTCAGGATCGTCGGCGAGAACTGGTCCCGCCTCTACCGGATCCCGCTGGAGCGCAAGGCGCGCCGGTCCTGATCACGGCATCACGAAGCGGTCGGGTGCGTCGTTGCCGTCGAGGTCGGTGAGGGGGCGGGCGGCGGCCAGGAGGTCGGCCATGACCGCGCCGACGCCCTCGGGCGTGCCCGCGTTCTGGGCCTCCGGGCCACGATGCCAGCCCTCGGCGATGGCGAGGCGATCGCCCCGGACGTCGAAGACCCGCCCGGTCACGTAGCGGGACTCGGGGCTGGCGAGCCAGGTGGCCACCGCCGCCACCCACCGCGGCGCCAGCGCCTCGCGGGTCGCCTCGGAGATGTTCTCCTCGCCGCCCATCACCGGCGCGATGAGACGGGTGATCGCGGTCGGCGCCAAGCAGTTGGCGGTCACGCCGTAGCGCCCGAGCTCGAGCGCGGTGACCATCGTCAGGGCGGCGATGCCGGCCTTGGCCGCTCACGATCGCCACCCGGACTTCGCACAACCCCGGCATCACCGTTCCCCCGAATCTGACAGTTGTGTCATCTTCGCACGGCGACCCACTTCGACCTGGTACGACGACGCCGAGCCGAAGGCGACCGACCACCCCAACAGACGCCTGAGGTACCGGTGGGCGTCGTGGTCCCAGGTGTAGCCGATGCCGCCGAAGACCTGGATGGCGATGTCGCCGACGGTGGCGAGCCGGCCGGCGAAGGCCTTGAGGCGCAGCGCCGCGACGTGGCGTTCGGTCGGTTCGCCCGCGTCGGCCGCCCAGGCGGCGTAGAGGACGCCGCCGGCGACGAGCTCGACCGTCTCCAGCGCGTCGACGAGGAGGTGCTGAACGGCCTGGAAGGCACCGATCGGCTGCCCGAACTGGTGGCGCATCTTGGCGTGCTCCACCGCCAGGGCGAGGACCGCCCGGGCGGCGCCGAGGCCGTCGGCGGCCGAGGCCACGAGGACGTCGTCGCGCACGACCTCGAGCGCGCCGTCCGGCAGGGTGCCGAGGACCTCGCCGCTCACGCCATCGACGGTCACTGTCCCGAGCGGTGTCGTCGGATCAAGACCGGGCTCGGTGACGGCCTCCACGCCCTCCACGGCGACCAGGACCATCTCGCCGCCCCGCGTGGCCGGCAGGAGCAGCACGCCGGCGAGTGGCGCGCCGAGCACGTGGTCCTGGACCCCCGTGACGCGGCCGGCGCCGTCGAGCGAGAAACCGGCGCCGTGTCCCGGCCAGGGCAGGGCCACTGCGGCCGTCCGGTCCTGGGC
>JBKPRV010000412.1:0-3265 GCA_046734715.1 Actinomycetota bacterium
GCGGTGGTCTGGTCGCGGGGCTTGGGCGGCCGGCGGTGCACCTCCCGCTTGAGCGGCTCCCAGAAGAACCCGGCGATGATCACCACGAGGGCCAGCGGCAGGCCGATCATCAGCGGCGCGTAGTCGAGGCCCATGCCCACCAGCGCCACCGCCACCAGGCCGGCGGCGATGAGGCCCCGCCACCGCGTGCGCTCGATCCGCTCGCCGGCGAAGCCGAGGAAGGCGGGCAGCAGGGTCAGGGAGGCGGCGACGGTGATGGCCACCACCGCAGCGGCGCCGACGGCCAGGCCCTGGACGAAGGTGACGCCCATCAGCAGCATGCCGAGCAGCGAGATCACCACGGTGGTGCCCGCGAACAGCACGGACCGGCCGGCGGTGTCGAGGGCGATGCCGACGGACTCCCGCACCGTGTGGCCGGCGTGGAGCTGCTCGCGGTAGCGGGTGACGACCAGCAGCGCGTAGTCGATGCCGACGCCCAGACCGATCATGATGCCCAGGAAGGTGGCGAAGTCGGGGATGGTCAGCACGTTGCTGAGGACGGTGATGATGGCGGTCCCCAGCCCGATGCCGAACAGCGCCACGCCCACCGGCAGGCCCATGGCCAGCACCGAGCCGAACGCCACGATCAGGATGATGATGGCGAAGGCCAGGCCCAGCAGCTCGGAGGAGGGCTGCTCGAACTCGGCGAAGATGAAGCCGCCCAGCTCGACCCGGAGCCCTTCGATGTCCGGGACCTCGGCCCGGATCTCGTCGCGGATCTCGCCCGCCCGGGTGAAGTCGATGTCGTCGGGCATCTCGACGTTGGCGTAGGCGATGCGGCCCTCGCCGTCGCCGCGGGACGAGATCAGGCGCTCGTTGCCCTCGGCGTAGGGGCTCTCGACCCCGGTGACGTCGTCGATCTCGGCGACGTGGGCGAACAGCTCCTCCATGCCCGCCTGGACCTGGGGGTCGTCGACGCCCTGGTCGGCGACGAACACGATGGTGCCCACCGCGCCGGTGCCCTGCCCGCCGAAGTGGTCGTCGAGGATGTCGAAGCCCTGGCGGGACTCGACGTCAGGAAGGTTGAACTCGTCGCGGAACGCGCTGCCCACGGCGCCGGACACGGCGAAGCCGACGGCGACCACCGCGACCCATAGCCCGAGCACGAGCCTTCGATGATCGTGGCACCAGGTGCCCAGTCGTGAGAACACGGGGATCTGCTCCTTGGGGGAAGGGACGGGATGTGTGGTGGCGAGTGTTCGACGTCCGAGGGCCGGGAAAGTCATCGCCGGCCCCCGCTCGGCGGCCTGGAGGAGGCCAGGGCGGTTGCTGTCAGCGGTACGTGAGCCGTTCGGGTGGTGGGAAGCGGACCGAGGACAAACGGAGCGGGGAGTCTGTCATCAACGCGAAGGGTATGGGAGCGCTATCTGCCAGATTGGCAGGAACCGCCCCACTTGTGGCCGCGGCACACCGGCGGGAGCCGGAATGGGGGGTGGGCTGGGGTGAGAAGCAAGGCAAGCGTTGGGTCAGGGAGGCGGAAGCTGTGGGGGTTTGGGGCAGATCCGGAGCGGGCAGGCATGGGCTGGCGGCGGAGGCCCGTGGGGTGCAGGCCTCTGCCGCCGCCCCGCGCCAGGTGTGGGCCCAGCGCGGTGCCTGGGCCCAGCCCGGGATGCCTGGGGGCAGTCAGGCGTCCCCCACGACCATGGTTTCGCCCGTCTCCAGCAGGGTCTTGAGCCCGCTGAGGACCCACGGCCAGCCGCCGGCACCGCCCTCGCCCTCGGTGAGGCCGCCCGTGAGCAGGGCCAGCTTGGGGGCGCCCGCGAGGTCGTGGCTGACGGTCAGGCGGGTGATGCCGCCCCCTTGGGGCTCGATCTCGTAGGTGAGGCGGGTGAAGCCCTCGGCCGCCACCGCAGGGTCCATGAGCAGGCGCCAGGTCTGCACCAGCTTGCGGGGCGGGTCGGCCTCCAGCACCTCGCCGTCGCACATCACGTCGGGGGCGCCGAACCGCTTGAGCTCGGGGCTGGCCAGGGCCTGGAACTGGCCGCCGGGCCGCAGGTCGTAGGCGACGCCGCCGCCGTAGCCGTAGCGCTCGGTCCACTCGGAGCTGGTGATGGCCTCCCACACCCGCTCGGGCGTGGCTCGGATGTAGACCCGGTACACCTGCACCGTCGTGAGCCTGTCGGTCTCGGTCTCGGTGCTCGTCATGCGTCTGCCTCCAGTTGTCGCTTCAGGTCGGTGAGCGCCGTGACCTGACGCTCGGTGTACTTGTCGATCCACCGGTCGTGGATCAGGCGGATGGGCACCGGGTTGAGGAAGTGCAGCTTCTCCCGGCCCGACCGCCGTGTGACCACGAGCCCGGCGTCCTCGAGCACCCGCAGGTGCTTCATGACGCCGAAGCGCGTCATCTCCAGGTCCGACTCGAGCTCGGTGAGGGTGCGGCCGTCGCGGGCGAAGAGCCGGTCTAGCAGGAGCCGCCGGGTCGGATCGGCGAGCGCCTTGAACACACGGTCGTCGTCGCTCACGGCGGCCAAGATAGGTGACCATTTGGTCACATGTCAACGGCGGAATCGAGTGGCGCGGGGGCGCGGGGGCCGCGACCCTCACGGCGTGCTGCGCGAGCTCCGCCTCGACTACCGCCCGCCGCTGTGGCCCCACAGCCTGTTCGGCCACCTCATCGCCACCGCCGTGCCGGGGGTGGAGGAGTGGCGCGACGGCGCCTTCCGGCGCACCCTGCGCCTGCCGTCGGGGCCGGGGATCGTCGCGCTCACTCCGCACGAAGACCCGTACGCCGATCACGTGACATGCCGGCTGCAGCTGGCGGACGAGTCCGACCTGCCGGTGGCGGTTGGCGCCTGCCGCCGGCTGCTGGACCTCGACGCCGACGCCGCGGCGATCGGGGCGGCATTGGCCACCGACTCGGTGCTGGCGCCCCTGGTGGCGGCCGCCCCCGGGCGCCGGGTGCCCGGTACCGTCGACCCCGCCGAGATGGCGGTGCGGGTCGTGCTGGGCCAGCAGGTCAGCGTGACCGCCGCGGGGACGCTGGCGTCCCGCCTGGCGGTGGCCGCGGGTCAGCCGGTCGAGGACCCCGAGGGCGGGCTCACCCGGCTGTTCCCCACCCCGGCCGCCATCGCTGCGGTCGACCCGGCGGCGCTGGCCATGCCGGCCAGCCGGAGGACCTCGGTGCTCACGCTGGCCGGGGCGCTGGCGGACGGGACGGTCGGGTTGGGCCCGGGCACCGACCCCGCCCAAGCGCTCGACGAGCTGACCGGCCTGCCCGGCATCGGGC
>JBKPRV010000413.1:0-3739 GCA_046734715.1 Actinomycetota bacterium
CCACCGCGAAGCCGATCCCCGCCTGGGTCACCAGCGCCACCCGCCGGGCGCTCGGGGCCAGCAGGCCGGGCAGCTGCTCCCGGGCCCCCGCGCCCACCACCACCGGGTAGCTGCCGCCGTCGGCGTGGACGTCCACCGTGATCACGACGGCACCTCGGTGTGCTCGACGGCGTGCTCAGCCACCAGCTGGGCGATGTGCCGGGCGAGGGCCCGCTTGGGCTTGTCGTCGCCGGCGTGGAACGGCTCGACGTCCACGGCCACGTCGGCCACCTCCGCGTAGAGTGCTTGCCGCTCTTCCAGCAGCCGGGCGAGCCGGCCTTCGGCGTCGCCCCCGGCCAGGAGCGGGCGGTAGGTGGGATCGGTGCGGCCGGCGAGGAACTCGGGCGAGCCCCGCAGCCACACCACGAAGGTGCCCGCCAGCAGGCGGCGGTTGGCGTCGCCGGTCACGGCCCCGCCGCCCGCGGCGATGACGAGCGGCGCCGGGCGCGCCACCAGATCGGCCAGGCGGGCAGCTTCGACGGCCCGGAACGCGGCCTCACCCCGCTCCCGGAACAGCCGGGCGACGGTGGCGCCTTCCGCCAGCTCGACCTGCTCGTCCAGGTCGGCGAAGGGACGGTCCATCTCGCGGGCCAGGCGCCGGCCCACGGTGGACTTGCCCACGCCCATGAGCCCGACCAGCACGACGTGGCGCTCAGCCATCGCGCAGCGACGCGGCGTAAGCGCTCGCGTTGCGGACCAGCTCGGGCACCGAGTCACCGCCGAACTTGCGCAGCGCCTCGCCCGCCAGGACCAAGGCGACCATGGTCTCCGCCACCACTCCCATGGCCGGCACCGCGGTGACGTCGGTGCGCTCCTTGAAGCTGACGGTCTCTGCCTTGGTCTCGACGTCGACGGTGGTCAAAACCGGTCGGTTGAGCGTGGCCAGGGGTTTCATCGCCACCCGGCACACCACCAGCTCGCCGGTGGACATGCCGCCCTCGATGCCGCCGGCCCGGGTGGTGAGGCGGCGGTAGCTGCCGGCCTCCGCGTCCCAGGTGATGGGGTCGTGGGCCTCGCTGCCCGGGCGGCCGGCCACGTCGAAGCCGTCGCCGATCTCGACGGCCTTGACCGCCTGGATGCTCATGAGCGCCTGGGCCAGCAGCCCGTCGAGGCGCCGGTCCCAGTGGACGTGGCTGCCCAGGCCGACCGGCACCCCGTAGGCCAGCACCTCGGCCACCCCGCCCAGGCTGTCGCCCGCCTTGGCGATGGCCTTGATCTCCTCGACCATGGCCTCCTCGGCGACCGGGTCGAAGCAGCGCAGCGCCGACGCGTCGACCCGGTCGAGGTCGGCGGGCCGGGGCCGCTCGTCGGACTTGGAGCGCACCGAGCCCAGCTGCACCACGTGCGAGATGACCTCGACGTCCAGTTGCGCGAGCAGGGCCTTGGCCAGGGCACCGGCGGCCACGCGGGCCGCCGTCTCCCGGGCGGAGGCCCGCTCCAGCACGTCGCGGGCGTCGCGGAAGCCGTACTTCTGCATGCCCGCCAGGTCGGCGTGGCCCGGGCGGGGCTGGGTGAGCGGCGCCTGGGTGCGGCCCGGCTCGACCGCCATCTCCTCGTGCCAGCGGTCGGACCGGAACCACTCGGTGTTGGCGATCTCGATGGCCACGGGCGAGCCGAGCGTGCGGCCGTGGCGCACCCCGCCCACGATGGTGACCTCGTCCTGCTCGAAGCGCATGCGGGGCCCGCGCCCGTAACCCAGGCGGCGCCGGGCCAGCTCGCGGGCGATGTCCTCGACCGTCACCTCCAGACCCGCGGGCAGGCCCTCGACGATGACGACGAGGGCACGGCCGTGGGATTCGCCGGCGGTGAGGTACCGGAGCACCCCACGACGATACTTGCCACCCCCGCGACGCCTGGAACGCGATCCGGCGTCAGATGACGGCCAGCGCCACCAGCGCGCCCGAGATCGCCACCGCGGGGCCGAACGGGAAGGGCCGGTCCCGGCGCCGCTGGACCAGCAGCACGATGCCCGCGACCGAGCCGAGGAGCCCGGCGAGCAGGCCGGCGTTGAGCACCGCCTGGACCGGGCCGAGCCGAGGGTGGGTGGCCTCCCAGCCACACCAGCCCACCGCCAGGCCCACGAGGGTCGCCAGCCGCACGTCGCCGAAGCCGAGCATTCGGGGCGAGATCAGGTGGAGCACGAGCAGCATCCCGCCATAGAGGAGCGCCCCCAGCACCGCCCCGTACATCCGCCGGGGCGTGCCGTCCACCAGCGAGACCACCAGCAGCCCGACGGTCACCGCCGCGCCGGTCACGTACACGAACCGCGTGGGGATGCGCATGACCGCGATGTCGACCGCGGACATGGCGATCAACCCCGCCAGCCAGCACAGGATCGGCACCAATGCCAGATGCGGCCCGATCACCGCCGCGGCCAGCGCGAACAGCCCGGCCGTGACCACCTCCACCAGCGCCAGCCACCGCGGGAGCCGGCCCCGGCAGCTGGTGCACCGCCCCCTCAGCGCGGTGGCGGGCCGCGCCGGCAGACCCGCGGGCGCCAGGCGGGCATCGCACGCCGGACACCGGGCCCGGGCGTGACCCAGCTCGGCCGTCGCCGGCACCCGCCCCAACAGCGGCGGCACCACCACCCGCCACCCGATCCACCAGGTGATGGCGTGGTTGAGCAGCGGCCCCACCACCACCGCGCCCACCAACGCCACAGCCAGCACGAACACGGCGGTCACCGTAGCGACGAGCCGACACCCGGGAAGCGCGCCGGCGAGGAGGCAGGCCCACCCATCAGCCCCACAGCCAGCACGAACACGGCGGTCACCGTAGCGACGAGCCGACGCCCCGGTGACGCGGCCAATGGGCGGCCGGCACCACCACGGTCACCTTCGGGTGGCGTGATGCTCTGTGGCGCGGCCGGCGGTGTACGGGCGTCCCGCTCGCCCGTCTCAGACCACGTCCGTCGACAGGTGGACCAGCCGGGCGCCCACCGCCCGGACCGCTTTGGCGACCACGCCGCTGCCGGCCGCGGTCACGTCCCACGTCCCCGGGCCCTGCTGCACATAGGCGGTGTGCACCACGGCCGCGGGGCGCAGCGGGTCGAGCAGGTCGAGGACCTGACCGGGCACACGTATGTCCAGCCGGGCGGGGCCCGGTTGCCGGTGGCTGGTGGCGGTCACCGCCCAGCCGGTGGCCACTGCATGGGCCGCCAGCGCATGACCGAGATATCCGGAGCCGCCGGTGATGACCAGCCCCGGGCGCTCGGACGAAGCGCTCAGCGGACGGTAGAGAGGAAGCTGATCAGCCGCCCTCGCTGGGCGGCGTCGTCACCGGGCGCCAGGCGGGAGCCCCCCGCCGAGCCACCGCTGTTGCCCACGGTTGCCTGGACCGCAGCCCGGGCCTCGGGGCTCATGGCGGCCACGTGAGGAGCGATCTCGTTGGATTCGGGACCGACCGGCGGCCGGGGCGGGCCCAGGCTGGACAGCCCGGAGAATGGTGACGAGATGGGGCCGGAGCCGGTGTCGTCGGCCGCCCAGTGCAGGTCGGGCGGCAGCGACCCCGGGCCGACGGGCCGGATCTGGCCGGTGTCGCTGAGCGGCGACGGGCCGAGGTGGCCGTTGTCGAACGGGGAGGGCGGCGACGTCGGCGGCATCGCCGGGCGCCGGGGCACGTCGCGCCGGGGTTGGGCGCCGTTGCGGTCGGCGGGAGCCCCCGGTGGCCGGCCTCGCTCGGCCGGTGGGCGGGGCGGCAC
>JBKPRV010000414.1:0-3849 GCA_046734715.1 Actinomycetota bacterium
GCCACGAGCAGGGCCGTGCCACCGGGCGTCCCCCCGCCATGGGAGCCGACCCCGGGCAGCGGCACGGTCCAGCCCAGGCCCTGATGGCCGGTCCGCATCGGCACTTCGGGCTCCAACATCGCCGCCGCCAGGTCGGGGCCGAGGAGGGTGCCGCTGCCGTCCGTCAGCGCATTCGCGAAGGTCACCAGGTCGGCGGCCGTGGCCACCACGTTCCCCGCGGGCCCGACGCTGCGAGGCATGAGCCGCGGCTCGGGGACCACCGCGCCCCGGTCGGGGTCGTAGCGGTGCCCCGCGGCGACCGGGCGGTCCGTGCCGTCGAGCCGGGCCGTCGTCACCGCCGCCAGTCCCAGGGGAGCGAAGATCCGGGCCGCGAGGGCGTCGTCGAACGGCCGGCCGTCGAGCAGCTCCACCAACCGGCCGAGCACCACGTAGCCGGCGTTGCAGTACGACCAGCGCTCGCCCGGCGGGTGGATCAGGGGCGCGCCGCCGACGACCTCGGCGACGAAGCGCGCCACGCTGTCGTCGGCCGGCCCGGTGTCGATGAAGCCGTCGGCCCGGTCGATGCCGCTGGAGTGGGTGAGCAGGTGGCGGACCGTGACCTGCCGGGTGGCCGGCGGCGGGTCGAGCCAGAAGTCGTCGAGGTGGTCGGCCACCGGATCGTCGAGGCCGATCTCACCCCGCTCCACGTGCTGAAGCACCAGCGTGGCCGTCATGACCTTGGTCACCGACCCGATCTGGTAGAGCGCCTCGGGATCGGCGTTGGCCGCCCCCAGCTCGACCTGCTCGCCCCCGCCGACGGCCACCACCGCCCCCGAGGCCCGGTGTCCCCCGACCGCCCCGGCCACCACCTCGTCGAGCGTCCCCATGGACCGCACGTTAGGGCCACGGCCACTTACCCGATCGTCAGCGATGGGGGATCGCAGCGGTGCGGTCGTTCGATCACACCTTCGATATGACGACCGGACTGGTCCGCCATCGCTGACTGACGCCGGCGTCGGTGCAGCAGCAGAACGCGGTCGGACCCGCTACCCTACGATCAGATCTTGTTACCGGGCGGTAACAGCAGACGCCGACGCGATCCAGGGGCCGACCCCAATGAGCGAATTCTCCCTCGAACTCAACGAAGACCAGCAACAGATCCAGAAATGGGTCCACGATTTCGCCGAGGCGGTCGTCCGCCCGGCGGCCCACGAGTGGGACGAGCGGGAGGAGTTCCCGTGGCCCATCGTGGAGGAGGCGGCCAAGATCGGCCTGTACTCCTTCGACTTCTTCGCCCAGGCATCCCTGGGTGACACCACCGGCCTCACCCTGCCGGTGGCCCTGGAGGAGCTGTTCTGGGGCGACGCCGGCATCGGGCTCTCGATCTTCGGCTCCGGGCTGGCGGCCGCCGGCATCGCCGGGACCGGGCTGCCCGAGCAGGTCATGGAGTGGGTCCCGCAGTGCTTCGGCGACGGCGACAAGATCCAGCTCGGGGCGTTCTGCGTGTCCGAGCCCGACGCCGGGTCCGACGTGAGCTCGCTCAAGACCCGGGCCACCTACGACGAGGCCAGCGACGAGTGGGTGCTCAACGGCACCAAGGCGTGGATCACCAACGGCGGCATCGCCGACATCCACGTGGTGGTGGCCACGGTCGATCCGACGCTCAAGGGCCGCGGCCAGGCCAGCTTCGTGGTCCCGCCGGGCACCAAGGGCCTGTCACAGGGCCAGAAGTACCTGAAGCACGGCATCCGGGCCTCCCACACCGCCGAGGTGGTGCTGGAGGACGTGCGCCTGCCCGGGCGCCTGCTGCTCGGCGGCAAGGAGAAGCTGGACGAGAAGCTGGCCCGGGCCCGCGAGCAGCAGCGCACCGGCGCCAAGCAGCCCGCCATGGCGACCTTCGAGGCCACCCGCCCGTCCGTCGCGGCCATGGCTGTCGGCATCGCCCGGGCCGCCTACGAGTACGCCCTCGACTACGCCAAGGAGCGCAAGGCGTTCGGCAAGGCCATCATCGAGAACCAGGCCATCGCCTTCATGCTGGCCGACATGGCCACCGAGATCGACGCCGCCCGCCTGTTGGTGCACCGGGCCGCGTGGCTGTCCCGCAACGGCGGCTACACCAACGCCGAGGGCTCGATGTCCAAGCTCAAGGCCGGCCGCACGGCGGTGTGGGTCACCGAGCGGGCCATCCAGATCCTGGGCGGCTACGGCTACACCCGCGACTACCCGGTCGAGCGCATGCACCGGGACGCCAAGATCTACGACATCTTCGAGGGCACCGAGCAGATCCAGCAGCTGGTGATCGCCCGGGCCATCAGCGGCCTGCGCATCGAGTAGCCGCAGGCGACGTCACTCGCCCTCGGGCGAGCCGAACAGGGTGAGCTGCATGCCGTCGGGCGCCCGGACGCGCGCGTTGCGGTCGCCCCACGGCGTCACCACCGGCGGCGCCACCGGCTCGGCCCCGGCGGCCGCGAGCCGGCGGGCCAGGGCCGTGCTGTCGGGCACCCCGAAGGCGAGCCGGACCGTCCCCGACACCCGGCGGCCGGCCTCGATCGAGTCGACGTAACCCGCCTGGGCCTCGTCGAACAGCTCCAGCGTGGCGCGACCCGCGGACAGCAGGACGACCCGCCCGTCGTCGGACGTCCAGTCGGCCAGCTGCTCGAGGCCGAGCGCGTCCCGGTACAGCGCCACCGCGGCCTCGAAGTCGTCCACCGTGAGCGCGACCCGCATCTCCGAAACGTCAGCCATGCCTCCATGGTGCCCCGCTTGCCATGACATGGGCCGGTGGATTGGCCGGGTTGGCGGCTACTCCTCTTCTTCGGAGCCGGTCTGGGTCGTGTCCTGCATGACCCAGAACATGGCGCCCGCGGGGTCGGTGATGCCGGCCATGCGCCCGTACGGGGTGTCGAAGGTGGGGGCCACGATCGTGCCGCCGCCCGACTCGGCGGCGGCGACGGAGGCGTCGGTGTCGGCCACCGCGAAGTACAGGATCCAGTGGGCGGGCGCGCCCGCGGCGCCCATCATCCCGCCCATGCCGCCCAGCGGGGCCTCGTCGCCCGAGCGGTGGAACGTGGTGTAGTCGGGGCCGGCATCCGGCAGGGCCGAGAAGGTGTGGCCGAAGACCGCGCCGTAGAACTCGCGGGCTGCGTCGGGCTCCGGGGAGCGCAGGTCCTCCCAGGTGATGCCACCGGGCTCGTTGACGACCTCGGCGCCGATGTTGGTGCCCGCCTGCCAGACGCCGAAGGCGGCGCCGGTGGGGTCGGCGCCGACGAACATGCGGCCCAGGTCGCCGACGTCGCCGGGCGGCATCATGATCGTGCCCCCGTTCTCGGTGACCGAGGCGGCCGTCTTGTCGACGTCGTCGCTCGCGAAGTACATGGTCCAGGTGCTCGGGATCCCCTCGGGGGCGGGCCCGAGGCCCGCGGCGGCCGACGGGCCGATCGCGGCGATCACGTAGCCGCCGTAGTCGTCGCCGGTGTCCTGGAAGTCCCAGCCGATGACTCGCCCGTAGAACTCCCGGGCGGCCTCGACGTCGGGGCTCATGAGGTCGGCCCAGCACGGAACGCCGGCGGGCCACGGTGAGGTACGGATGGTCACGGGGGACATTCCACTCCGCGGCCATGCGGGTGTCGAGGGGTGACGTGACACCTGCCACGTCGGGGTGACAGTGGGAAGGCACCTCGGTGCCGTACACTGGTCTCGATCTTGCGGATCGAGTAGCGAGTACTCCCCCCTCCACTCGTCGCTCTCTGCAGGAAAGATGGTGCCGCTCGCAACCCCCCAGCGGGCGGCACTGTCGCGTACGGCGGCGGCAACGCCCGAATCGCCACCGTCCGTGGCAACATTCCCGCCATGGGAGCCGCAGGAGATGGA
>JBKPRV010000415.1:0-4879 GCA_046734715.1 Actinomycetota bacterium
TGCCCGCACCGCCCGGCCCACACAGCGTCACGAGCCTCGATTGCTCGAGCCAGGTGGCGAGCTGGGCGACGTCGTCGTCGCGGCCCACGAACGACGTCAGCCGCACGGGGAGCCTGGTCGGGACCACCGTCCGTGGCGGCATCATCGCCGTCGCGCCCCAGCCCGCCGCGACCGGGGGTTCATGCCGCGCCCGTCATGGCCGTCATGCGCGCCAGTCTGCCTGCCCGTCAGGCCGCGGCCGCGCGGCCAGGAGCCAACTTCGTACCCACCTGGCCGATGTTCCGGGCGTCCATCGGTGCGAGCCTGGCTCCCTGGCCCTGCCGAGCGATGACGAGGAGTCCCCGCATGAGCGCCGCGCCGCAGACCGTCGCCGGCCCGTTGACCGTGTCGACCAGGAACCCCCGGTATTTCACGGTGACTTCGGGCCACCGCGCTGGCCGCGCGGTGTACCTCACCGGCTCCCACATCTGGAACAACCTCCACGACGGCATGGGGCCCGGCCCCGACGCTGCCGCCGAGCCCGAGCGGTTCGACTATGACGGCTACCTGCGCTTCCTGACCGAGCGCGGTCACAACTTCATCCGGCTGTGGCGCTGGGAGCAGGTCCGCTCGCAAGCCGCCGGCGGCAGCTTCCACCTGAACATGGCCCCGCAGCCCTGGGCGCGCCCGGGACCGGGTCTCGCCAAGGACGGGCAGCCGCGCTTCGACCTCGAGCGCTTCGATCCTGCCTTCTTCGACCGCTTGCGAGAGCGGGTCGTGAAGGCCGGCGACGCCGGGATCTACGTCGGCGTGATGCTGTTCGACGGCTGGGCGCTGCACCTCAGCCCGGCGCCCGACCACATCGAAGGCCATCCGTTCCACGCGCGGAACAACGTCAACGGGATCAGCGCCGGGTCCATCGACGACCTGCAGGTCCTACCCGTCGATCCCCGGACCCAGGCCATCCAGGAGGCTTACATCGGCAAGGTCGTCGACACGCTGCACGACCTTCCCAACGTGCTGTGGGAGGTGGCCAACGAGTCGTCCGGTGACGGGTCGGCGACCCCGGAGTTCGCCGAGGTCCTCGGGATGTCCGAGCTGCCGAGCTGGGGGGACTCGACCGAGTGGCAGTACTGGGTGATCGACACGGTGAAGCGTCACGAGGCCGACCGTGGCTACGAGCCGCACCCGATCGGCATGACCATGCAGTTTCCCGTCGCCGACCAGCCGCGGGTGAACGAGCCGCTCCTGCGCAGCGGCGCAGAGTGGATATCGCCCGGCTACGACGACGGGGTGTTCGCCGGCAGCGGACATCCGATGGCGCCCGGATCGCCCCCGTCGCGCTGGTACGCCGACCCCCCGGCGGCCGACGGGAGCAAGGTCGTCATCAGCGACACGGACCACTACGCCCCGGGCAGCGGCGACGCGCTGTGGGCCTGGAAGTCCTTCCTGCGCGGGCATCACCCGATCCTGATGGACTTCGGTCTGATCGGCGGGTTGGAGCCGGGGGGCGAGCCCGATCCCGAGGCGGGTGTGCCGCCGTTCGAGTTCTACGAGCCGGCCCGCTGGGCCATGGGCGACACCCGGCGGTACGCCGAGCGGATGAACCTCATCGAGATGGAGCCCCGCGGCGATCTCAGCTCGACCGGCTACGCGCTCGCGAACCCGGGCGAGGAGTACCTCGTCCTCGAACCCGACGGCGACGGCCGGGCGGTGACGGTCGAGCTCGCCGCCGGGCAGTACTCGGTCGAATGGTTCAACGTCGCCTCGCGAGATGTCGCCGCCGCGGACCCGGTCACGGTCGGCGCCGACGGTCGTGTCGAGCTCGCCCCACCGTGGCCGACGGACCCCGCGGTCGTGTACCTCGTCCTCGGACGGACCGGCGACCCTCACGCCGGCCCCGTCACACGGCCCTGATCGCGAGGGTCATGCCGGAGCTGTCGTGGTCGCCGATCGTGCACCGGGCGGAGTGGCCGGCTGACCGCGCGAGTCCCTCGCAGGGCAGGAGGTAAGGTGCCGGCGCTGTCTCACTGGGGGGATGGAGACGATGGGGGCACGGGTTTGGCGGCGTAGCACGCTCGCCGCGGCGGTTGTCGCCCTGACCGTGCTGGCCGCGACGAGCTTTGCCGGCCAGGCGGGGGCACAGACCGCGGGCGACGGGTTGATCCCGGAGGGCGATTGGACGGAGGCCCAGGTCACGTACCTGGTCGACCTGATCCATCGGACGGAGGCCACGCTCCCGGCGAAGTTCCCGACGGTCGCGACCGGCGACGAGCTGGCCGACGTGCTGGGCGGCATGGGGTACCACAACTTCGGGGCCACGGCGCCGGGCGGCTACGACCACTGGATCAACAATGGGTGGCTGTTCGAGGAGCATCTGGTCGACCCGGAGTTCCCGGAGGCCCTCGTGTACCAGATCCACCAGGACGGGATGTGGCATCTGGTCTCGGCCATGTTCATGCTCGACCCGGCCATCGACATGGACTCCATCCCGGAGGACATCGCCTGGCTGCCCGGTTGGCACGGCCATCCCGAGCTGTGCGTCGACGACGAGGACGGCACGTTCCGGGGCCTGACCGATCCCGAGATGCCGAGCTGCCCCGCCGGCTCGCACTCCGCGGCGACACCGCTGATGATGCATGTCTGGATCGTCGACAACGCGTGCGGCCACCGGTTCGGGGGCATCGGCGTGGACGGGCTCCACTGCGACGTCGGCATGCACGAAGGCGGCGACCATGGGCACGACCCAGGCGACAGCCAGAGCCCGGGTGGCACCCACGACGACGGCCACGACATGATGCCGGTCGCGCCGCCTGCCAGCCCGGTGACGGGGGACCCGAACTTCACCGGCTGACCGCGCCACGACCCTGGGTTTCCAGGGTCGCGCGCCCTCCACCCGCCGCCGACCTCGCACCGGGCCGACTTGAGCCGTCACCGATGGCGGGCAAGACCCACGGCGCTCCGCGTGATGCTTGCGGAGGCGGCGTGGAGCAACCTCCGAGCAACGCGCGAGCAATGTCCGCGTCACTACCCTCCCCGGCGCGGGGCGGCCCCTCGGGCCGCGGGCGGCAAAGGCGAGGTGCGACATGGGCTACGGGCGGTCGATCAAGGTCCTGGGCGCGGCCTGCGCGCTCGGCTTGGCGCTAGCGGCGCCGGCCGACGCGGGCGCGGGCGGAAGCGTGTGGACCAGCGCCGGGGGTGACCTGACCAACTCCCGGTTCCAGGCGTCGGAGCACGAGATCTCGGTCGCGAACGCGCCCGACCTGGACGTGGACTGGTCGGTGGAGACCGGCGGCGACGTGTCGGCGACGCCCGCCGTCGACGACGAGCACGTGTACTTCCCCGACTGGAGCGGGAACCTCTACGCAGTCGACCGCGACACCGGGGCCGTGGTGTGGGTCCGCACCATCCCGAGCTACACGGGCATCCCGGGCGACAAGGCCCGGGCAACCCCCGCTATCTCCGGCGACACCCTGGTGGTCGGCAACCAGGGTCCCTTCGGCGGTGGCGGCAAGGTCCTCGGCATCGACAAGAACACGGGCGCCCTGCGGTGGGCGACGCAGGTGGAAGCCCACCCGGCAGCGATCATCACCCAGTCGGCGACCATCCACGCCGGCGTCGTCTACATCGGGGTCGCCTCGCAGGAGGAGGCCCTCTCCGCCGTGGTCCCCGACTACCCGTGCTGCTCGTTCCGCGGCAGCATGGCGGCGCTCGACCTCCGGACGGGCAAGGTGCTGTGGAAGACGTGGATGGCGCCCGAGGGCTACAGCGGCAACGCGGTGTGGGGCAGCTCTCCCGCCATCGACGCCCGGCGCGGCAACGTGTACATCGCCACCGGCAACAACTACTCGGTCCCGCCCGCCGTGCTGCAGTGCGTGGCCGACAACGTGGGCAACCCCGACGCCACCCAGGCGTGCCTGGCGGCCGACGACTTCTTCGACGCCATCATGGCGCTGGACCTGCGGACCGGGCAGATCCGCTGGGTCACCCGCGCCCTGCCCTACGACGCCTGGACGGTCGACTGCATCCCGTTCTTCGGCGACGGCGACAACTGCCCGGAGCCGGCGGGCCCCGACTACGACTTCGGTCAGGCCCCGGCGCTGTTCAAGGTGCGGGACGCCCGCGGGCGCACCCAGGACCTGGTCGGCGCCGGCCAGAAGAGTGGCAAGTACTGGGCCCTCGATCCCGACACCGGCGCGGTGGTGTGGACCACTCAGACCGGGCCGGGGGGGACCGCCGGCGGCCTCCAGTGGGGCTCCGCGGTGGACGGGCGCCGGATCTACACGGCCAACGCCAACTCCAACCTGGTGCCCTGGGGCCCGGGCGGCACGACCGCCGGCATGTGGTCGGCCCTCGATGCTGCCACCGGCGCCATCCTCTGGCAGACGGCGCCGCCCGACGGCGGTTCGACCTCCGGGCCGGTGACCACGGCCAACGGCGTCGTGTTCGGCTGCAGCCTCGATCCGGCGGGTCACATGTACGCCCTCGAAGCCGCGACCGGCCAGGTCCTGTGGAGCTACGCCAGCGGCGGGTCCTGCCTGTCCGGCGCGGCCATCTCCGACGGGACGCTCTACTGGGGCTCCGGCTACTCCAACTTCGGCTTCGGCACGCCCAACAACCGGCTGTACGCCTTCTCCGTGGGCTGACCCCGGGCCTCGGCCAGGCGGGACTCGGAGCGGGCCAGCCACGGGACCGCCCCGAACGACCGCTCGACGGCGCATGCCTGCTCCAGACAGGCGACGGCCTCGTCCCGCCGGCCGAGCGCCAGGGCGACGCGGCCCAGTTGATGGGCCACGGACCCCCAGACGAGCCCCGGGCCCGCCAGCACCGCCAACCGGTCGGAGAACGGCGCCAGCGCCTCCGCACAGGCCCCCATGGCGGCGACGTCGCGCACCAGCAC
>JBKPRV010000416.1:0-3795 GCA_046734715.1 Actinomycetota bacterium
GGCCGGCCTCGTAGACCCGGGCTTCGGCCAGCGTGCCCGCCGCCACCGCGGCCTCCACCGCGTCGAGGCAGCCGTCGAGCAGGTCTTCGGTGTTCTCAGGGCCCAGGCAGCAGAGGTCGGCCCCGGCGGCCAGAGCCCGGACCACGGCGGCGGGGATGCCGGCGGGACCGCCGATCGCCCCCATGTCGAGGGCATCGGTCACGATCACGCCCGCGAACCCCAGCTCCCGTCGTAGCAGGATCCCGAGGATCGTGGGGCTCACCGACGCCGGGGCCTCGCCGAAGGCCGGGACCCGCAGGTGGCCGGGCATGACCGCGGCCACGTCCGCGGCGATGGCGGACCGGAACGGCGCCAGCTCCGCCTCCCCCACCTCGACGGTGGGCAGCGCCAGGTGCGAATCGACCCGGGCGGCCCCGTGGCCGGGGAAGTGCTTGGCGCACGCAGCCACGCCTGCGGACTGCAGGCCGGTGACGAACGCCGCGGTGTGGCGGGCCACGAGGGCGGGAGCGGCGCCGAACGAGCGCACACCGATGACGGGATTGGTGGGGTCACCGTTCACGTCGGCGCACGGGGCCAGGTCGAGGTCGACGCCGAGGCCCCGCAGACGGGCGCCCAGGGCCGCAGCCACGGCCGAGGTCAGGGACTCGTCGTCGACCGCGCCCAGCGCGGCGTTGCCCGGCAGCGACGAGCCGGTGGTCGCCTCGATGCGGGTGACGTCGCCGCCCTCCTCGTCCAGCGCCACGACCACGCCCGGTCGGGTGCCATGGACGGCCGCGGCCACCGCGGCGATGTCGGCGTGGCGGTTGGAGCCGTAGAGGCACACGCCGCCCAGGCCGGCACCCACCTGGCGGAGCATCCAGTCCGGCAGCGAGGGGCCGGCGAACGAGGCCAGCAGCGTCCCCCGCGCCGCGCGGCGCAGCGCGGTCATCCCTTCACCGCCCCGGCGGTCATGCCGGCGGCCACCCGCCGGTGCACCAGCAGGAAGAAGATGATCACCGGCACGGTGATCAGCGTGGAGCCGGCCATCACGCCGCCCCAGTCGGTCCCCCGGGCGCCGAAGTTGAAGGCCTGCAGCCACACCGGAAGTGTCTCGCGCTCCGGCCGGTCCATGATGACCAGGGCGAACGTGAACTCGTTCCACGCCTGGATGAAGGCGAAGATCCCGGTCGCCACCAGGCCCGGGGCCACGAGCGGGAACGTCACGGTGAAGAACGCCCGCAGCCGGCTGGAGCCGTCCATCATCGCCGCCTCCTCCAGCTCCCGCGGCACCCCCGCCACGAAGCCGCGCAGCGTCCACACCGTGAAGGGCAGCACGAACGCCACGTAGGTGATGGTCAGGCCCGCGATCGAGTTGCGCAGGTTCCAGCCCTCCAGCACCTTGACCACCGAGATCATCAGCGCCTCGGCCGGCACCATCTGCACCAGCAGCACCACCACCAGGAACGCCAGCCGGCCCCGGAAACGGAAGCGCGACACCGCCACCGCCGCCAGGAAGGCGGTGAACAGCGCGAACACCACGGTGAGCAGCGTGACCTGCAGGCTGTTGGCGAACGAGGACCAGAAGTGGTCGCGCTCGAACACGGCCCGGTAGTTGTCCAGCGTGCCCACCGGCAGGAAGCGCGGCGCAGTGCGGATCTGGGAGTTGGGCCGGAACGACGTGACCAGCATCCAGTACACCGGGAAGGCGACGATCACCATCACCGCCACGGCGACCAGGTTCAGGGGCCAGCGACGCCGGTACATCACACCTCCTCCTGGCGGAACATCTGGCGCAGGTGGAACAGGGTGGCGAGCAGCGTGATGCCCACCATCACCAGCGCGATGGCCGCGCCGAGCCCGAAGTCGTCACCCGCCGAGGTGCGATAGGCATACACCCCGAGGGTGTTGGTCTCGCGGTTGATGCCGCCGGCCTGCTGCAGCACGAAGATCTGGGTGAAGACCCGCAGGTCCCACACGGTCGACAGGGCGGCGAGCACGATGAAGATGGGCTTCAGGGCGGGCCAGGTCACGTCCCGGAAGCGGGCCCAGGCACCGGCACCGTCGATGGCGGCGGCCTCCATGACCTCGCCCGGGATCTGGGTCATGCCCGCGTACAGCGTGAAAGCCACGAACGGCACACCCATCCACACCACGATGAGCGTGCCCACGAAGAAGAACGACAGCGGCTGGCTCAGCCACGAGTGGCCCTCGAAGTCGCCGCCCAGGCGGGTCAGCAGCCAGTTCACCACGCCGTAGCGGGCGTCGAAGATCCACTGCCAGACGATGGTGGCGGTGAGCGCCGGCGTCGCCCAGGCGAACAGGAGGGCCACGCTGACACCGGTGCGCATGGCCGTGCCCAGGCGGGAGAGCAGCAGCGCCATCAGCGTCCCCAGCCCCAACGTCAGCACGACGTTGACGGCGCAGAAGATCAGCGAGCGCCGCAGCACCTCCCAGAAGTACGGGTCGCCGAAGATCTCGGCGAAGTTGTCGAGGCCCACATAGGGAGCGGGGGCACCGAACTGCTGGCGCAGGCCGAACTCCTGGGTCGACATGACGACCAGCCGGACCAGCGGGTAACCCAGGCCGGCGCCCAGCGCCGCCAGTGCGGGCACCAGCAGCAGGTAGGGCAGCAGCCCCACCCGGCTCCGGGCCGGGCGGGGGCGGCGGGAACGACCCGCCCGCCGGCTGTCCGGGAGGACGGGCGGGGTGCCGGTCCCCTCGTCGGACAGCACGGCGGTCACGGGTCGCTCCTACGGGGGGTCAGTTGCCGTTGAGGATGTCGACGACGGCCTCGTTGGCCCGCGTCGCCTCCTCCTGCACGTCGGCCCCGCCGGCGATGGCGGCGCCCATGTCGTGCAGGATGGTGCCCGATTCGACTTCAGCCCAGTTCTCGCTGGAGGGCACGAACCGGGTGGTCTGGGCGGCTTCGGCCTGCGCCTGGGCCGCCTCGTCGCCCTGCACCTCGCCCAGTAGCGACTTGCGGACCGGGATCAGACCGTGCTCGGCGAAGGCCGTCTGGTACGCCTCGTCGGTGAGCACCTTCAGGAACGCCAGCGCCAGGCCGGGGTTCTTGCTCTTGGCCGAGACGCCCAAGTTCGAGCCGCCGAGGAACGACGGGGCGACGCCGCCGTCGCTGCCGGGCAGCGGGAAGGCGCCGAGCACCGCGTCGTACTTGCCGGGGCAGCCGTCCTCGCCGGTGATCTGGCCCATCTTCCAGCCCGGGCCCATCAGCATGCCCACTTCGCCGTTGCAGAAGGCGAGGAAGTCCTCGGCGTCGTCGCTGTCGGCCGGAGCCGCGTTGGCATTGAGCATGATGTCCTGGACGGTCTCCAGGCCGGCCACCGACTCGGGCGAGTCCAGCTCGCCGACCCACTCGCCGTCCTCGTTGACCGCGATGTCGCCACCAGCGTCCCAGATGAACGACAGGGTGGCCTGCCAGTTCCGGCCCGGGAAGTAGATGCCCGAGAAGTTCGGCGTGGCCGCGTTGTCGGCCTGCAGCTTCTTGCCGGCGGCCACGAACTCGTCCATGGTCGTCGGGACGCTCAGGCCCGAGGCCTGGAACAGGTCCTTGCGGTACACGACGATGCGGGCGCCGCCGTAGTACGGGACGCCGTAGAACTGCCCGTTGTAGGTACCGGCCTCGACCAGGCTGTCGACCAGGTCGCTGCCACCGAGGTCGCCCTGGGCGTCGCTGAGGTCGACCAACGCGCCGGCCGCCTCGAACGCCTGGGCCTGGGTGTTGCCCATCTCGACGATGTCGGGGCTGTCGTCCGTGGGCAGGACGTTGGTGAGCCGGTCGACCAGGCCGTCCCACTC
>JBKPRV010000417.1:0-4004 GCA_046734715.1 Actinomycetota bacterium
GACCAACCCGGCCGTTCCACCTCGGCAAAGACCTCGGTCGGACGCCCCCGAACGGCCTGGACCAGCCTACGGATCAGAAGGTTGGGGGTTCGAGTCCCTCCGAGCGCGCTGCTTTGCTCGCAGCGTTGACCAGGAACAACGGCTAGAGCGGGTGTCTCGACCGACTTCCCGTCAGTCGGTGGACAGCCAAGTAGACAGCCAACCGCTCGCGCCAGCCTCACGCTGCAGCCCCGTCGTCCCCCGCTTCCAGCGCCGCGACGAACTCCGCGAGCGCAGTTGCCGAAATCCGGCGACAGCCACCGATCTTCACCGACCGGAGCAGCGAGAACTGGCCGCCGAAATGCGGCCTTCAGAGAGCTGGGTGTCGCAAGTCGAACGAGATGTGCAACCGATCGAGCGACTCTCGATCCTGCACGCACTCGCTCAGGCCCTCGGTGTCAGCATCCGCGACCTCCGGCCCGAGGCCGTCCCCCGGCCCGACGAAGCTGAGGATCGGTCCACCGACCTTGACGGCCTACGCCTGCAGCTGTCGGCCACCCCGCCCTGCCGGAGCTGTTCGGCGGCGCCAAGCCCGAGGACGCACCGCTCGACCTCGACCAGATGCGCGCAGAGGTCGACCATGCCTGGCAGCTGGCCCATGAGTCCCGGTACGCATCGCTCAACGACGCCCTGACCGAGCTTCTCCCTCGCCTCGAGCAGACCGCCCGTCGCACGACCGGCGAAGACGCCGCCGAGGTCCACGCCCTCCGGGCTCGCGCCTACCAGGTCGTGTCCGCGGCGTTTGCCCGCCAGGACGAAGCCGACGTGGCATGGGTGGCCGCCGACCGCGCCATCACCGCCGCCGAACAGGCCGGCGGGACAGCGTCCGTGATCGCCGGACACTTCCGCCTGGCACACGCCTTCGTGCGCCTCGGCCGCTACGACCAGGCCGAGCATGTGACCACCGTCGCCCTCTCAGCCATGCGCCCACGGGCTGAGGCCGACGACGCAACGGCCGAGGAACTCTCACTCTACGGCGCGATGAACCTCGTCCAGGCGATCATCAGCGCCCACGAGAGCGATCGCTCCCGCGCCCGTGAGCACCTCGCAGAAGCCGAACGCATCGCCAGCCGGATCGGCGCCGATCGCAACGACTTCGATACGGAGTTCGGCCCGACCAACGTGCAACTGCATCGCGTCGCTGTGGCCGTCGACCTGGGCGACGCAGGTGAGGCCCTCGACGTCGCCAAGAGCATCGACGCCACGAACCTCTCACCCGAGCGCCAGGTCCGCCTCATGATCGACGTAGCCCGCGCCCACGCCCAACGCCGCCACACTGGCGAGGCCATCTCGACGCTGCTGGACGCCGAGCGCCTGGCGCCGGAGCACGTCAGATCCCACCACCTCGCAAAGACCACCATCGGCGATCTGCTCGACCAGTCCGGCAGGCGACCACCGGCAGAACTGCTGGAGCTCGCTCGGCGCTGCGGAGCAACCCCGTAGAACAGTCGTGAACCTCGTGGCGCGACTCGTCGACGCGGCGCGGGCGGGAGAGTTACTCGTGACCGACGACGTCGCACGCGGGCTCGACGGGGGCCGCTACGTGACGGCGGCCGTCCCGGCAATCTCGCTGAAGGGCTTCCCGGATGCCGTCGCGGCGGTCGCGATCCGCTCGCGTCGTTAGTCGGGACCCACAAGCCGAGACGACCCGCCGTGTCGCGCGCCGACGAGGCGCGCAGTCACGCCACCTAACGCCGGGAGCGTGACACCCTTCGGCACCTCGGGGATGCAGGGCGAGCGGGCTCGGCCGCGCGTTATGGGACGCCTGCACTTCCACGGTCGAGCCCCCGTATCCGTCGATCGGTTGCGTCACGGCGTCGGACCTGGCGATGCTTTGGAGGTCGGCGCTGGTCACCGGCTGGTTGGCCGGCGACTCAGCAAGGACGGCGGTCACGCGACCGGTCCAGCGGGGGATTGCCATGCACGAGGCGGGCATCCGTCAACAGTGGGAGGGGGCAGCTCCCGGTTGGGCACGGTGGGAGGCGACGGTCGCCGCCTGGATGGAACCTGCGACTGAGGCCATGCTGGCGCTGGCTGACGTTGACACCGGCGTGCGTGTGCTCGACCTGGCCTGTGGCGCGGGAAGCCAGACCTTGGACGCTGCCCGTCGGGTCGGAGTCCAGGGGTCTGTGGTCGCAAGCGACATCTCCGACACGATGTTGGACCACGTACGGCGGAACGCCCGTGCGGCGGGCCTCACGAATGTCACGACACTGGCCGGCGCCGCCGAAGACCTTGACGTGGCCGCGGAGAGCTTTGATGCGGTCATCTGTCGGCTCGGCCTGATGCTGTTCGTCGAGCCTGCGAGAGCTCTTGTGGCGGTGGCGCGCGCCCTGCGACCGGGAGGAAGAGTGGCGGTCGTGGTCTTCACCACGCCCGCAACGAATCCGTTCATGGCGAAACCGATGCAGATTCTGGTTCGGCACGCGGGCAAGACACCGCCGGCGCCGGGGCAACCCGGGATCTTCGCGCTCGGCACCCCTGGGGTCCTTGAGCGCGCGTTGGCGGGCAGCGGGTTCGTCGGCATTGAGCAGCGCAACCTGGAAGTCCCGTTGCGCATGCCCTCCGCGGCGGAGGCCCTAACGATGATGCAAGAGGCGTTCGGCGCATATCGAGCCGTCGTCCATGACAGCCCGCAAGCCGTACAGGCGGCGGCCTGGGCCGAGGTCGCAGAGACGCTCAGCACCTTCGAAACCCTGACGGGTTTCGTCGGCCCTGCCGAGGTGTTGGTGGCCGCAGGCACCAAACCGACGTAAGGCGGCTCAGCCGATAAACCCGACGATCGGCGCCGAGCACTTGTTGTGGACCGCGTTCGACGCCCCACAATCCGCGTCCCCAGAACCATCCGCGGGACGCCACGAAACGCCGGCTCCGTGGCGCTGATCTGTGCGGGTATCTCCGCACGGTCAGGAGCGCATCACGGCCGTCCGGGCGACGACTCGGTCGAGTTTCTCTTCACGATCAGGGTGTCTTCTGGGACATCGTGGCACGCGAGCGCAGTCGACCAGCACGAGGGCCTACTGTCTGATAGTGCTCATCGGCCGGGATGTGGTGCTGGCGGCGTGCGATGTGGCGCTCACCGGGGCCGTTGCGGGTCGGGGCCGGCTGGTCCTGGTCGCCGGTGAGGCTGGGATCGGCAAGAGCACTGTCGTGCAAGCGGTGGCTGATCGTGGCGCGGCTGTCGGGGCCGTCGTGCGGTGGGGTGTCTGCTGGGAGGGCGGGGCGCTGCTGCCGTTCGGTGTCTGGCTGGATTGCCTACGGCGACCGGGTGCCGATGCGTGCGCGGCTGTGGCCGAGCGCCTCGAGCGAGGCGACATCGACATTGGTACCGACGCGGCGGCTGCGGAACGGGCGCGGTTGCGGTTCTTCACGGAGGTCGTCGACGCGCTGCGCGAGGTGTCGTCGGTCCGGCCGCAGGTGGTGGTGTTCGAGGACATCCATTGGGCCGACACCGGCTCGTTGCGGCTGTTGGGAGCGCTCGCCCCGCATCTCCCGACGTTGCCGTTGTTGGCTGTCGCGACCTACCGGGACGAGGAGATCCCAGCGGGCAGTCCGCTGGCGGGGCTGGGGGGCCTGGGGGGCGCGGCGGAGCGGCTCGGTCTCGAAGGCCTTGACGAGGGTCAGGTGGCCGCGTTGTTGAGCGACGTGCTTGGCCGCGCAGCGTCGCCAGACGAAGCCCGGACTGTGCACCGCGAGACGGGTGGCAACCCGCTGTTCGTCACCCAGGTCGGCCGTCTGTTGGCCACTGGTTCGGCGGCGGTGCTGCCCGCCGGTGTGCGCGACGTGCTCGCGCGGCGGCTGGCCCGGGTATCTGCGACGTGCGACCAGGTGCTCGGTGTCGGCGCCGTGCTGGGGACGGAGTTCGACGTGGCTGTGGTTGCCGCGGTGCTCGACGCACCGGAGGAGAGGATCTTCGCGGCGCTGGACGAGGCTGCCGCGGCTCGGCTGGTGGCACCGGTCGAGGG
>JBKPRV010000418.1:0-3320 GCA_046734715.1 Actinomycetota bacterium
GTCCGGAACAATGCCTGCGCCCGGGCTGATCCTCGATGCCCTCGTCGACCACGAACGAACCTTGGACGCGGGTACGGCGCGACGAGGAGGGACGGCGAGCCAACGCATACGACGGTGAACGCGGACGAATAGTCTCCGCGGACATGTCAGGGCGACGCGAGGGCCGGATCCGGGCGATCGCCGAACGGTTGCGAGGCATCGAGGCGGTGACCGATGCCGGTCTCGCCCAGCTGACCCTGGAGGAGCTCCTCGTGGAGTTGCTGGATCGCGTCCGCGAGATCCTGGCGGCGGACACCGCGGCCGTCCTCCTTCTCGACCGCGCCAGCGGGCAGCTCGTGGCCACCGCGGCCCGGGGGATCGAGGAGGAGGTGTACCAGGATGTGCGGGTGCCGTTGGGCCGAGGCTTCGCGGGGCGCGTTGCCCAGACCCGGCACGCCCTGGCAATCGAGGACATCGACCACGCGGACGTGGTCAATCCGCTGCTGCGCGCCAGGGGCATCCGATCCCTCTTGGGCGTGCCCCTGCTCGCCGGCGGCCGGCTGCTCGGGGTGCTGCACGTGGGCACCGTGTCCCAACGCCGGTTCGACGACGAGGACGCTGAGCTGCTCCAGATGGTCGCCGATCGGGTCGCGCTCGCCACCCAGGCATCGCTGTCCGAGACCGAGCGAAGCGCGTCGCTTGTGATGCAGCGGAGCCTGTTGCCCGACCGGCTCCCCGACGTAGCCGGGTTCGAGACGGCCGTGCGCTACATCCCCGGGGCCGGGACTGTGGGCGGCGACTGGTACGACATGTTCGTCCTGCCGTCCGGGCGGGTGTTCGTCACCGTCGGTGACGTGGTCGGCAAAGGGCTGCGGGCGGCGGTCGTCATGGGTCGGCTGCGCAGCTCGTTGCGGGCCTACGGGTTCTCCGAAGAGCTCGACCCCGGTGCCGTGCTCGACCAGGTCGATCGCCAGCTGCAGCACTTCGAGCCGGGGCAGATGGCCACGGCCGTCGTCGCCCGCATCGACGTCGCCACAGGCCACATCCAGCTCGCGCTGGCCGGGCACCCGGCACCGGTCATGGCGGCCGGTGACGGACCGGGCCGCTACCTGGATCTGGCCGTCGGGCCGCCGCTCGGCATCGCCCAAACCGGGTTGCGTCCCACGACGTCGGTGGAGCTGCCCCCGGGTGCCGTGATCTGCTTCTACACCGACGGGTTGATCGAGCGGCGTGACATCGGGCTCGACGATCGCATCAACCAGCTGTGCGATGCCGTCACGACCGACCCGGTCGAGCAGGTCTGCATCCGGGTCATGGCCCGCATGATCGGCGGCGAGCGCGCGCAAGACGACGTGGCGCTGCTCGCCGTGCGCCGGACCACGCCCTAGTCACCTGGCAGCCGGCGCTCCATCCACACCAGGGTGCGGCCCGGCACCCGATGCGCCCCCCACGAATCCGACAGCCCGTCGACCAGCCGGAGGCCCCACCCACCGCCACCCGTGATCGCCGGCTCTCTGAACCGAATCGGCTCGGGCCCGAAGCCCTCGTCCCCCACCGCCAACCGCACCCTGTCGCCGTGCAGCCCGACCGTCACGTCGACATCCCCTGCGCCGTGCGACAGGGCGTTGGTCACCAGCTCATTCACGGCCAGCACGAAGTCGGCTGCCTGGTCGGCCAGACCCCACCCTCCCAGAGTGGCCCGCACGAACTGGCGGGCCGGGGCCAGGTCGGCCGTCTCCGAGACGAGGCGCATGGTCGGCGACGCGTCGTCGGGACGCTTTCCTGGCTCCTCAGGACCTCCGATCACCGATACCCCCATCACGGCCGGCCCACCGGGTGCCGGCGGCCGGCGGAGACCCGAGACTCGGGTCTCTTTACGTCGCGTCTACCTCGTACGGTCAGCCGCCATGCTCACCCCCACCCCGCCCACGGCCAACGCGTGGGCCACAAGCGCTGGCCGATGCCGGCGACCCAGGCCCATGCGGACCAACGGACTCCTATTGGATTTGTCGCCTGGGTCGGAGCCCTGGGGACGGCCCAAACGACTGAAAGCTGCGAGCCATGATCGCGCCACTCGTCACCTTCCTCCCTGGGGCGGCGGTCACCATGGGCGCCGTGGCTGGGCACCGAAGCCGACAAGCACCGGAGTTGGCGCCGCGCTGGAATGTGGCGACGGCACGGGCAAGGATCGCGGCGGCGATCTCGGTGTCCGCGGGCCCGCTGTACTCGACGCCGCCGGTCGCTGGCCTCCCTCGCCTACGAGCTCGAGACAACAGAGGTGGAGATGACTCATGACTGATCCTTCTGGGCGGCCAGCCGGCGACGACGCTGCCCATCCATTGCCGGGCGGCGAGCACAGCGAACCAGCTGAGAACGACGCATCAGGCTCATGGACAGCACTCCCGAGCGCTGAGGGCCCGCGCCCCGAACGAGCTCAGGGAATGATCCCGGGCCGAGCACGGCGTCGAACCAAGCTCGAGCGGGGCTCCATGCGGGTGCTCGCCACTGGCGGCATCATCGGTCTCGCCACCATCCTCGGCGCCGTACTGGTGAGCCAAGACGTCGCCGGCTGGATCGTAGGGCTCGCCGTAGGACTCACGTCGGTGATCCTCGCTGCCCTCTTGTGGTCATCACGACAGCTGTGATCACGCGTACTCGCCCGTCGCACCGCCAGCCGACGTACACGATCTGCGAAACGCCGGCCGCGGCCGCAGCGCCACCGAAGCCGCGTGCGCTGACCGGGCCGCGCTCGACGAAGTCTGCGTAGACCAGGTAGCACGCGACATCCGGGCCGTCGAGCGCCGACTGGAGGCTCCATTGACGTCCGAGATGCCACCCCCCCACCGCCGCCCCTCCCGTCATGTTGACGTGAGCGTGGGCGTGGCGTTGGGTGTGGTTGGGGGAGGGCTCGGCTGTTCGCCGGGTTGCATGCGCCGCACGAGCGGCAGCCGGATGGTCTTGCGGCGCCAGTAGCCGTGCGTGTCGCAGTAGACGTGCTGGTCACCGTTGCCGGCGCGTTCGCTGTAGATCACCGCACCGGTGCAGGAGCGGGGGCACCAGCCCAGCATGGGTTGGTGCTCTGGGTCGCCGTACCAGCAGACCCCGGGTTGTGTCACGGATGACGCCGATCGAGCGTCTTCGCGGGTTGGTTGCCGTTCGGTCTGGCGGGTGTCTTGTCAGACATGCTGGGTCCTGACCTGATCGTGTGTGTTGCGGTTCGAGTTCACGCCGACCAGGGGGGCGAGCATCTCGCCGATGGTCCGTTCCTGCGTGATCGGATCGCGCAGCGGCAGGTGCTCCTGTATGTGGTACCGGTTGCGGCGACCGGCCTTGTCTTTGAC
>JBKPRV010000419.1:0-15676 GCA_046734715.1 Actinomycetota bacterium
TCCGCCGCGTCTGATATCCATCGCGGAAGATTTCGTCGCCCGGCTGTCGAATCCGACGACCTTGGTGCGTCCTCATGGGTGGCTGCCGAGACCGGGAGCCGTCACCACGACCAAGGAGACCCAAGATGCCCGAATACGTGCTGCTGATGTACAGCCCCGCCGAGGGTGGGCCCCGCAAGGCCGACGGGACGGTCATCACCGACCCGGAGGACTTCAAGGCCGAGCATCAGCGCTGGATGCAGTACGACCAGGACCTCAAGGCCGCGGGCCTGTTCGTCGACAACCGGGGCCTGGCCGGAGTCGAAGCCGCCACCACCGTGCAGGTCCGGGACGGCGAGACCCAGATCACCGACGGGCCCTTCGCCGAGACCAAGGAGGCTCTCGCGGGCTACTTCCTCATCAACGCCCCCGACCTCGACACGGCCATCGAGTGGGCGGCCAAGATACCGAGCGCCTCGTGGGGCTCGGTCGAGGTCCGCCCGGTCTGGGGATGACCGCCACGCCAGGCCCGGAGGATCCGGCCGCCGCCGTCGAGCGCGCCTTCCGCGAGGAGCGCGCCCGGGTGCTGGCCACGCTGATCCGCCAGGTCGGGGACTTCCAGCTGGCCGAGGACGCGGTCCAGGACGCGTTCGCGGCGGCGGTGGCCACGTGGCCCCGCGACGGGGTCCCCGACCAGCCCCGGGCCTGGATCACCGTGACCGCCCGCCGTCGGGCCATCGATCGGCTGCGCCGGGCGCGTGCGACCGCGGACCGCACCGCCCGCCTGGCCGAGCTGGCCCGGCTCGACGCCCAGGAGCATCGGCCCGACGCCGACCCGCCCACCGGGGCGATGGCGGACGACCGGCTTCGGCTCATCTTCACGTGCTGCCACCCCGCGCTGGCCATGCCCGCCCGGGTGGCGCTGACGCTGCGGACGCTGGGCGGGCTGACCACGGGCGAGATCGCCCGCGCCTTCCTGGTCAGCGAGCCGACCATGGCCCAGCGGCTGGTGCGGGCCAAGCGCAAGATCATGGAGGCGCACATCCCCTACCGCGTGCCGCCGGACGAGGCCCTGGCCGAGCGGCTGGACGGGGTGCTCGCCGTCCTCTACCTCATCTTCAACGAGGGCTACAGCGCCACCGAGGGCGACCGGCTCGTGCGCGGCGAGCTTTGTAGCGAAGCCATCCGGCTGGCCCGGCTGCTGGCCGGCCTGATGCCCGACCAGCCCGAGGCCCTCGGGCTGCTGGCCCTGATGCTGCTGCACGACGCCCGCCGCGGCGCCCGCGTGGACGAGCACGGCGTGTTCGTCCCCCTCGATCGCCAGGACCGCTCCCGGTGGGACCAGGGCCGGGTGCGCGAGGGCGTGCGGGCCCTGGAGCGGGCGCTGGCCCAACGCCGGCCCGGCCCCTACCAGTTGCAGGCGGCCATCGCCGCGGTGCACGCCCGGTCGCCCGACTGGGAGCAGACCGACTGGGCCCGTATCGCGGAGTACTACGAGGCGCTCGGCCGCGTCGCCCCCTCGCCGGTCGTGGAGGTCAACCGCGCCGTGGCGGTCGGCTACGCGCAGGGCCCGGCCGCCGGCCTCGACCTGCTGGAGCCGCTGGTGCAGGCGGACACGCTGGCCGGCTACCAGCCGCTCCACGCGGCCCACGCCGAGCTGCTCCGCCGGGCCGGCGACCGGGACGGCGCGGCCGACGCCTACCGCCGCGGCATCGAGCTGTCCACCAACGACGTGGAGCGGGCCGAGCTGGAACGCAGGCTGGCGACGCTGTGACGGCCTCGCGACCCCCGGCCCGTAGCCTGGCCCAGAGGCTGGCGGACACCCACCGGCGTCTCGACGAGGACATCGACGCCTGGGTCGCGACCGCGGCCGGCGACACCCCCTACCTCGCTCCCCTCTCGTTCCTGTGGGACGGCGAGACGTTCCTGGTCGCCACCGCGGAGTCCGGCCGAACCGGCCGCAACCTGGCGGCGACCGGCAAGGTCCGCCTCGGCATCGGCCTGGTGCGCGACGTGGTCCTGGTCGAGGGCACGGTCGAGGCCGTCCTCGCTCCGGAGGACATCCCCGGGGACCTGGGCGAGCGCTTCGCGGCCAAGACCGGCTTCGACCCCCGGGCCGAGGGCACCCCCTTCCGCTACTTCCGGATCCGTCCCCGCCGCATCCAGGCCTGGCGCGAGGCCAACGAGCTCGACGGCCGCGACCTGATGCGCGACGGCGCCTGGCTCAGCCCACGCTGAAGCTCCGGCCGGGCGGTCGCCGCGGTATCGGTGGCCGTGAACCAACCCGGCAAGAATGGGCCGGTGCGACGCAAGTACTTGCTCGCCCTGGGGGCTCTGGCGGTCATCTCCGTGATGGCGGTGCTCGTCGCCTCGGGCGCCGATCCCGCCGAGGTGGGCGAGCCGGTCGACGTGGACGACCTGCCGGTGCTGGCCGACGACGTCCCCGGGCCCGACCAGGCCGACGGGTGGATCGGCAGCGAGCCCCTGACCCGCGCGTCGCTGGACGGGTCGGTGGTCGTCTACGACTTCTGGACCTACTCGTGCGTGAACTGCGTGCGCACGTTGCCCCACCTGGCCGCCTGGTACGACCGCTACCAGCGGGACGGGCTGGTCATCGTGGGCGTCCACAGCCCGGAGTTCGAGTTCGAGAAGGACCGGGGCAACGTCGAGCGGGCAGTGGGGGACCTCGGGGTCGACTGGCCGGTGGCGCTCGACCCCGAGCGACGGGTGTGGAATGCCTTCAGCAACCGCTACTGGCCGGCCAAGTACGTGGTCGACCGGAAGGGCCGGCTGCGCTACGTGCACTACGGCGAGGGCGCCTACGACGAGACCGAGGACGTGCTGCGCGAGCTGCTGGGCGTCGATCCCGACTCGCCCCGCGCCGACGACGAGAACGAGCCCGACGTGCCCAACCTGGGTCAGCTCACCCCCGAGCTGTACATCGGGGGCGGCCGAGGCACCACGGCCTCGCCCCAGGGCCTGTCCGACCCGGACGGCGACGGCGTGCCCGGGGGCGAGGCGAGCTTCACGCTCCCCGACACGCTGCCGGTCGACACCTTCGCCCTCGACGGCGCCTGGTCGATCAGCACCGAATCGGCCACGGCGCAGGAGCCGGGGGCGGCCATCGTCCTGCACTACCGCGGGCAGGAGGTCAACCTCGTGCTCGCCGCGGGCGGATCGACGCCCACGTCGGTGACCGTGAGCGTCGACGGCGGCGAGCCGCGCACGGTCGAGGTGGGCGAGCCCGACCTGGTGAACCTGCTGCGCGACGGTCCGGCCGGCCAGCACACGATGCGCATCGAGGCAGGCAGCGCCGGCCTCGCGGCCTACGCCTTCACGTTCGGATGACAGCCGTGGGCATGGTGACCGTGGCCGACACCATCGCCCTGTTCGGCGCGGGCATCGCCTCGTTCCTGGCGCCGTGCGTGATCCCGCTGGTCCCCGCCTACCTGGGCATGATCACCGGCGAGGCCGCGGACCAGCGGGACCCGGGGCAGGCGGTGAGGGCCACCCTGCTGTTCGTGGCCGGCTTCGCCACCGTGTTCGCCGGCCTGGGCGTGGCCGCGGGCCTGATCGGCTCGTCCCTGTCGTCGGTCCAGACCGCGCTGGAGCGGGTCGGCGGCGTGCTCATCGTGGTGTTCGGGCTCGCCTTGCTGGGGGTCCTGCGGGGGCCCCTGGCGCGCGAGCGCCGGCTCATCCCCGAGTTGCCGAGGGGCGGCGGCCGCCTGCGCCCCGTGGTGGTGGGCGTCGCCTTCGGCGCGGCGTGGAGCCCGTGCGTCGGCCCGCTGCTGGGCGCGGCGCTGGTGGCCGCGGCCAACACGGGCGACCCGGTGCAGGGGGCGGTGCTGCTGTTCGCCTACGCCTGCGGCATCGGCGTGCCGTTCCTGGCCGCGTCGCTCGGCCTCGCGTCGGCGCCGGGCGCCATGGATCGGCTCCGCCGGGCCGCTCCGGTGCTGGAGAAGGTGGCCGGCGTGTTGCTGGTGATCCTCGGGGTGTTGCTGGCCACCGGCTGGTACCGCCACCTCACGTCGTACCTGGCCCAGTTCGCTCCCTCGTTCGGCGGGATCTGAGCGACCCTGCTCGGGGCGCGCTCAGCCGAACCAGCGGCCGATGCGGCTGGTCCCGAACTCGAGCTTGTCGGCCGCGATGTCGGGGGACGGCCCGTCGAAGTCGCCGAAGGGCGCCTGGCCCGGCACGAACGTCACGTCGACCTGCGCCACCCGGCCCCCGCCGAACTCGAGGTAGCAGATGCCCCGGCCACCGTACTCGGCCGCCTCGGCGTCGCCGCGGGCCCGGGCCAGAATGCGATCCGCCACCACCGCGGCCTGGCCCTCGGCGAACACACCCGCCTTGGGTGTCCCCACGCTGGTGACGTCGCCGACGGCGTAGACGTCGGGGAACCGGGTCTCCAGCGTCCGAGGATCCACGGGGATCCAGCCGTCCGCGGTCATCCCCGCCTCGACCACCACGGCCGGCGCCCGGTGCACGGGCACGGCGAGGAACAGGTCGTAGCCCAGCTCGGTCCCGTCGGCCACCAGGGCGACCTGGCGCCCGGGGTCGAGGCCCTGCACCATCAGGTTCGGGTGCCAACCAATGTCCCGCTCGGCGAAGGCGGTCAGCAAGGCGTCGGACGCGGCGGGTGAGGGCGGGATAGGCACCGGGAGGGGCATGACCAGGCTGATCTCCGAGCGGTCGCGGCAGCCCCGCCGCACGAGGTGGTCGTGCATCAGCAACGCGGTCTCGCTGGGCGCCGGCGGGCACTTGAAGGGCGTGGACAGCACGCCCACGATGACCCGCCCGCCGTCGAAGCCGGCCAGCACGTCCCGCAGGGCGAAGGCGCCGGCCTCGGTGTAGAACTCGTGCCCGCCCTCCACCAGGCCCGGCGTCGCCGCGGGGTCGAGGTCGGCCCCCAGCGCCACCACCAGCACGTCGGCCTCGAACGCCCCGGCGCCGGTTTCCACCCGCCGGGCTTCGGGGTCGATGGCGGTCACCGCCGCCTGCACGAACGTGGCGCCGGGCTTGACCAGGTCGCGGTAGGAGTGACGCACGGCTTCGGGTTGCGCGTGACCGAACATCACGTCCAGCTTCGAGAACCCGAACACGAAGCCGTCGGCCTGGTCGATCAGCATGACCTCGCCCCCCGGCCCGAGCTCGCCCGCGAGCCGTGAGGTCAGCTCCAACCCGCCAAATCCCGCACCCAGGACGACCACCCGCATGGCCGGACCCTACGCACGGCAACCACAGCCGACAACCCGGCCTGCGGCGCAAGGTGGCCAGGCGATGTCCAGTTATCCAGGCCAGACTGAGCGGGTGCGTGCCGACCGGTTGGTGGCCACCCTGCTGTTGCTCCAGGCCCGCGGGCGGGTGACCGCGGCCGAGGTGGCCGAGGAGCTGGAGGTGTCGGTGCGGACCGCCCGGCGCGACCTCGAGGCGCTGTCGCTGGCCGGCATCCCGGTGTACTCGCAGACCGGCCGGGGCGGCGGCTGGTCGCTGCTGGGAGGCGCCCGCACCGACCTGAGCGGGCTGACCGCCGCCGAGGCGCAGGCGCTGTTCCTGGTGGCGGGCCCCTCGGCCGCGGTGACGCCGGAGGCCAAGGCCGCGCTGCGCAAGCTGGTGCAGGCCCTGCCCGAGACCTTCCGCGACGAGGCGGAGCGGGCGGCGGCCGCCGTCGTGCTCGACGCCGCTCGATGGGGCGGCACCGCGCCGCCCTCCCCGCCCCATCTGGAGGCGCTGCAGCGGGCGGTGGTGGCGGGCGTGCGGGTCCGCCTGGACTACCGCGACCGGCTGGGCACGGCCACGGAGCGGTTGGTCGACCCGCTGGGCCTGGTGGCGAAGGGGTCGACCTGGTACCTGGTGGCGGGGACCGACGCCGGGCTGCGCACCTTCCGAGTCGGCCGGGTGCAGGCCGTGACGCCCACTGGCGAGCCGGTCGTCCGCCCGCCCGGCTTCGACCTCGGCGACGCCTGGGCGGCCATCGTCGGGGAGATCGACGGGCTGCGGGGCCGCGAGGTGGTCACCGCCCGGGCCGATCCGGCCCATGTGGGCTGGCTGCGCTCCCAGTTCGGCACCCGGGTGCGGGTCGGTGAGACCGGCACCGACGGATGGGTCGCGGTCGAGATCGGCTTCGAGGACGGCACCACGCCCGCCCGGGCGCTGGCCGGCTTCGTGCTGGGGCTGGACGTCCTGTCGCCGGACCATGTCCGCGACGAGCTGGCCGAGCTCGGCCGCCGGCTGGTCGAGCGCTACGGATCCTGACAAAAGATGGCCAAAGGATGGCCGTCTTCGCTCGCGACACTGGCTCCATGAGCGACTCAGTGCCCACCCAGCCCGACACCTACCCGACCGTCGTCCCCTACATCTCGGTGCGCGGCGCCGCCGGCCTCCTCGACTTCATGATCGAGGTGTTCGGGGCTGTCGAGCGAGGCCGGTTCCCCAACGAGGACGGCACGCTGGGCCACTCCGAGGTCGACCTGGGCGACTCGGTGATCATGGCCTTCGACGCCAGGCCCGACTGGCCCGCCACGCCGTCGTTCCTCACCGTGTGGGTCGACGACTGCGACCGCACCCATGCCGCCGCCCTCGCCGCCGGGGCAGTCGAGGTGACGCCCCTCACGACCAGCGCCTTCGGCTTCCGAGGCAGCCGGGTGCGCGACCCGTTCGGCAACATCTGGTGGATCCAGACCCAGATCGAGAAGGTCGAGGGCGAGGAGATCGGCCGTCGCATGGCCGAGCCGCGCTACATCGACGCCATGCGGGTCGCCGTGGAGACGTTCGACGCCGAGATGCGCAGCCGAACGCGAAGCCTCAGCCGCCCAGGTCGTCTCGCGAAACTCCCGCCATGAGCTGCACCGCTTGGCGCAACATGACGGGCACCGCTCGCTGGTGGGGCCCCGACACGCCCGCCCAGACGGCGGCCGCCACCGGCCGGTCGTACCGCAGGGACAGCGAGAGCGACACCTGCCCCGGCTCGACCAGGAAGACGGCCTGGGCCGTCAGGTACCAGGACGCCGTCTCGACCCGGAGCCAGTTGTCGCCGCGCGCCGCGATCTTCCACCCCTGTACGTGGTCGGGTGACCGTGGCGGTCCGAGACGGAGGCCGATGAGCCGCCAGAGCTTGCGGGCGTTGCTGCGAGCCACCTCGGTCTGCTCGAGGACCGCACGCGCCCACTCCTCGGCCGACCAGTCCGTGGCCCGGGGCGTGGTGACGGTGAACAGGTCGACGTAGTCGGGCTCGTCGAAGGTGGTGAGGGCGCGGACGCGGTCGGGGACATCGTGCACTCCGACCAGGCTCGACACCGCGCTCACGATCAGTAACATACATGCATGTCTGTATGTGATGCAACGTGACGCCGACCACACTCGGCGCCAGGCCCGCTCGACGGACCCAGGCCGACCGGCGCGCCCAGACCCGGAGCGCCCTGCTGGAGGCGGCGGCACGTGGCCTGTCCCGGCACGGGTACTCCAACCTCGTCCTGGAACGGGTGGCGGCCGACGCCGGCTACTCGCGAGGTGCCCTGTACCACCTGTTCGCCGGCAAGGAGGACCTCGCGTTGGCGGTGGTGGAGTGGGTCCGGGAGTCCTGGTACGCGGAGGTGGGCTCGCTGTTCACCGATGCCGCCGACCCGGTCGACACGCTCCTCGCGGTCGCCCGGGGCCACGCCGTCTTCTGCCGCCGCGACGTCGCCCGGGTGATGATCACCCTCCGGGTCGAGTTCGGCGGGGACGACCACCCCGTCGGGCTGAAGATCCGTGAGGTCGAGCGCGAGCTCTTCGCCGACTGCGCGCGGCTCATAGCGGCCGCGCGACGCACGGGAGCGATCCCGCCCGGACCGCCGGTTCGGGCCACGGCGCGTGGCTATCTCGGCGCCATCGAAGGTCTCGTCATCAACGTCGCCGGGCAGGCACCCCACGATGCTGCGCTCGCCGAGCGGGCCGCCCGCGGGGTGCTCGGCCTTCCGCCGGCGTGACCCGACCCCGTCGCGGCCGACCGTGCACGGCGACGAGAGCTGTCACAGGCGGACGGGCTGCTGCGTCTAGGTCGGTGTTCGATCGAGAAGGGAGTCGCCATGAAGGTGTTCATCGCCGGTGCCACGGGTGCGCTCGGCCGCCAGCTCGTCCCCATGCTGGCCGCCAACGGGCACGACGTCGTGGGGATGACCCGCACGGAAGGCAAGCAGGACCAGCTCCGCCGGCTCGGCGCCGAGCCGGTGGTGGCCGACGCGCTGGATGCCGACGCCGGGGGGCGGGCCGTGGGCGAGGCCGAGCCCGATGTCATCGTGCACCAGCTCACGGCCATCCCGCCCGCCATCAACATGCGGCGCTTCGACCGCGAGTTCGCGCTCACCAACCGGCTCCGCACCGAGGGCACCGACCACCTGCTGTCCGCGGGCCGGGCGGCGGGCGTCAAGCGCTTCGTCGCCCAGAGCAACGGCGCCATGCCGTATGCCCGCACCGGGGTCCCGATCAACCACGAGGACACCCCGCTCGACGAGGATCCCCCGGCGTCGGCGCGTGAGGGGATGGCGGCGATCCGTCACCTCGAGGCGGCGGTCATGGGCGCGAACTGGACCGAAGGCATCGTGCTGCGCTACGGCTGGTTCTACGGACCTGGCACCTCTATCGGCCTCGACCCTCTCGGCAGCCAGATCGAGCTGCTGCGCAAGCGCCAGCTGCCCATCGTGGGCGGGGGCACGGGCATCTGGTCCTTCATCCACATCGACGACGCGGCCACCGCGACCGTCATTGCCATCGAAGGCGGACCGAGCGGGATCTACAACATCGTCGACGACGAGCCGGCGCCGGTGTCCGAGTTCCTCCCGGCACTGGCCGCTGCCGTCGGGGCGAAGCCTCCGCTGCGGGTGCCGCGCTGGCTCGGACGGCTCGCGGCCGGGGAGGTGGCCGTGATGGCCATGACCCGGCTCCGCGGCGCGTCGAACGAGAAGGCCAAGCGTGAGCTCGGCTGGTCGCTGGGCTATCCGAGCTGGCGGCAGGGCTTCGCCGAGGGGCTCGGCTGACATGGCCGAGCCGTTCGAGGAGCTGCTCGAGGAGCTGCGCCCGCGGGCGTTCGCCATCGCTTACCGGATGCTCGGCAGCGTGGCCGAGGCCGAGGACGTCGTGCAGGAGGCCCTCCTGCGCCTGCACGGCGTGCTCGAGGCGGGCGAGGAGATCGAGGTGCCCGAGGCTTACCTGGCCACCGTCGTCACGCGGCTCGGCATCGACCGGCTGCGCCGGGCCCAGGTGCGGCGGGAGACCTACTTCGGCGAGTGGCTGCCGGAGCCGGTCGTGACCGAGGGGCCGGACGATCCGGCCGTCCACGCCGAGATGTCGGACTCGCTGTCGCTCGCCTTCCTCGTCCTGCTGGAACGCCTGTCGCCCGAGCAGCGGGCGGTGTTCCTGCTGCGGGAGGTGTTCGATTACGACTACGACGCCATCGCCGAGATCGTAGGCAAGAGCGAGGCCGCATGCCGGCAGCTGGCGGTGCGGGCCCGCCGCCACATCGAGCAGGACCGGCCGCGCTTCGAAGCGTCGCGCCAGGAGCAGAACGAGCTGGCCCAGCGGTTCCTGACCGCGGCCCAGACCGGCGACCTCGACGGGCTCGAGGCCCTGCTGGCCACTGACGTGGCCCTCCACGGTGACGGCGGTGGCAAGACGCGGGCCATCGCGCACCCGCTGTTCGGGCGCCACCGGGTGGCCCGGGCGGTGCTGCACTGGATGCAGGTGATCGGGGACTTCGAAGGCTTCTCGATCCGGCCGGTCGAGGTGAACGGCCACCCCGGCGCCCTGGGCCTCGACGGGCGGCAGCGGATCGCGGTGGTGCTGTCGTTCGACATCGCCGACGGCCAGATCCAGGGCATCCGCTCGATCGTCAACCCGGACAAGCTGCGCCACCTCGGCCCCGTGTCCGACCTCCTGCGCCGAGCCTGACGCTCAGACGTCGAGCTCGATGCGCGGGGCGCGGGCGAGCACGCGGCCCATGGCGTCGGCCACCGCGCCGAGGTCGATGGCGTTGACGAACGTCGAGTACGTGAGCCAGGTGAGCGCCCAGCCCGGATCGTTCACCCACGGCGGCCGGTGGACCGGGCTGCGGCACAGGCCGAGGCGCCGCAGCTCGACCAGCGCCGGGATGTCGTGCAGGTCGAGCTTGCCGACGAACAGCGTGCCGACGCAGTCCAGGCGCTCCTCCACGAACGCGGCCCGGATGAACGTGCTCACGGCCAGGAACCCGGACAGGTACACGCAATCCTTGGTGAACGGCGCCCCGCCGGTGACCGGCCCGCCCCGGAAGATCCGGCGGGTGCTCTCGAACGCCTGCTCGGGGTCCGGCGACCGCTCGGAGAACCAGCGGAACAGCTCGATGAAGTCGGCCCCGTCGATGACCATCTGCACGCCGAGCACCCGGTCGGCCAGGCGGCGGAAGCGATCGAGCTCGAGGGTGCCCGTCACGAACTCGGCGAACACCGCCAGCCCCTCCTGCGTGCGGGTCGTCCCCGGGTGCCCGATGGCCAGGATGGGCAGGTCGACCTGGTGGCGCCCGTTGACCGCCGTGAGCACGTGGATGAAGGCCTCGTGGTTGAGCAGCTGGGCCGCGTCCCGGGCGGTGAAGTGGGCGCCGGACCGCACCTTGATGCGGCTGGCCGTGGCGAGCGCGTTGGCCGACAGCTCGTCCACGATCTCGACCTTGGGCGCGTCGTCCGGCCCGAAATGCCCGGTCACCCCGGCGGACACGATGTCGGCGACGTCCTGCGCCGTGTGGTCCCTCGCCACGTCCAGCGACAGCCCCACCTGGTCGAGGCCGGCCAGCACGTCGTGGACCCGCTCGGCCAGCTCGTAGGGAGTGGCAGGGTCGTAGCGCAGGGGCGTGTGCGGCTCGCCGTACAAGGCCCGGCCGTAGTCGAGGAACGCCGGCGTCCCCCGCGCCGCGAGCATCCGGGCCGTGAGCTCGATGGCGGTGGCGGTCGACTCCAGCCAGTCGTCGATCAGCGCCCCGGGGTAGATCGAGCGCCGCAGGTCGGCGATGGCCTCGACGATGGGCTGCTCGTCGAAGGCCGGGTACTCGACGGTCGGGAGCGCATCACCGCCCCCGGCCAGGAACTCGTCCCGCACCGCCGGGTCCCACCGCAGCGCCGACAGCACCCGGATCGGCTTCGCGACCTGGTGCAGCCCCTGGGCCACCTCCCGGTAGCGATCGACGTCGGAGCCGTCCGCGGTCGCCATGTCCCGAGTGTGCGCGCCCCGCTCCGGTCCGCCTTCACCCCCGTTGGGTGAACGCTGCGGACGTAGCGTCGCGGCGTGGGTGCGCGTGAACTCGTAGCACTGGTGGAGGAGCGGTTCGGGGTGGTGGTGACAGCCGCCACCCCGTTCTACGAAGCCCCGGAGAAGGCCATCTACCGCCTCGACCGCGCCGGTGGCGGGCCGCTCGTGGTGCGGCTGTTCCCCGCTGACCGGCCCCTGGACCGGGTGGTGGGCGACGCCGCCGTCCTCCGGCACCTGGAGGCGGAGGACATCCCGGCCGAGCGGGTGGTGACCGCTCTCGACGGGTCGCCATCGGTTCGCCTCGGCCCCCGGGCGTCCTGGTCACCCGCCTCATCCCCGGCGGCCCGCCCGGCCTGACCGCCGACGCCCTGGAGCAGATGGGCGCCACGCTGGGCCGCCTCCACGCCTTACCGGTGGAACAGGCCCGCCTGCCGGACGCCGTCCGCTTCCGGCCCCTCGCCGTCGCGGCCCGCACCCTGGCCGAGGCCACGGCCCAGGGCCGACCGCCGCCCGAAGGCGCATGGTGGACCGGCTACACACGCGCCGGCGAGGTGGCTGCCCGGGCCCTCGGGTGAGCGCCTCCGCGTCGTTCTATCCTCCGGGTGGTGCACCGGATCTTCACGACCAGCGTCGCCTCGGTCTATCCCCACTACGTGGCGAAGGTCGAGCGCAAGGGGCGGACGAAGGCCGAGCTGGACCAGGTGATCGAGTGGCTCACCGGCTACGACGAGGCCATGCTGCAGAAGCACCTCGCGGCGGACACGACGTTCGAGGCGTTCTTCGCCGAGGCCCGGCTGAACCCCAACGCCTCGTCGATCACCGGGGTCGTGTGCGGCGTTCGGGTGGAGGACATCGACGATCCGCTGATGCAGAAGATCCGCTACCTCGACAAGCTGGTCGACGAGCTGGCCAAGGGCAAGCCGATGGAGAAGGTCCTGCGCGCCTGAGCGGGCCGGCCGGCACCGCCCTCCCGGAAAGGCCGGTCGTTACTGTCGCTGCATGGCGCCTTGACGCCGCGGCCACCTCCCGATCAACGGTCTCCAGCTCTACTACGAAGCGCATGGTGAGCTGGGCGCCTCCGGGACGGTGCCGCTGCTGCTCATTCCCGGGGCTTTCCTGGCCACCGACTCGATGAAGCCGTGGGTGGCGGCCTTCGTCGCCCATCGCCCGGTCATCGTCTTCGATCAGCAGGGCCACGGCCGCACGGCGGACACGCCGCGCGCGATGTCCTACGAGCAGTTCGGCGACGACGCCGCGGCGTTGCTGCACGCCTTGGAGGTCGAGCGGGCCGACGTGATGGGCTACATCGAGAAGATGAGGGTGCTGAACTTCGAGGACCAGCACGTCACCGACGCGCAGATGCGGTCGATCCCGGCCAACACGATGGTCATCGTCGGGGATGCGGACGGCGTGAAGCCCGAGCATGCCGTCGCCATGTTCAAGCTGCGGGGCGGGGGCGACGAAGAGTCGGCGGCCATGGGAACGCTCACCAAGGTCCCCCAGGCCCGCCTCGTCATCCTCCCGGCGACGTCTCACATCTCGATCACGGGAGCGGTGGACGTCCTCGAGCCCATGAACACCTCGTTCCTGGACGACGTGCCTCCGGCCACTCCATCACTCTGGTGACGCCAGCGCCGACCCCGCGCCGGAATGCAATATGGGGTCAGGCCGTTCGGCCCGGCCAACGCCAGATCGGTGCCAATCTGTGCGGATGGTCTTCGGCGCACATGTCGTCCTATACAGCAGCGATGCCGATGCCGATCGCGCATTCCTTGGCGAGGTGTTCGGCTTCGACTCCACGGATGCGGGCGGTGGTTGGTTGATCTTCGGCCTGCCTCCGGCCGAGGTGGCGGTCCATCCGGCCGAGTCACACGGGTCTGAGCTGTACCTCATGTGCCGTGATCTCGGCGCCGAGATGGAGCGGCTGACCGCACAAGGTGTCGCATGCACCAAGGTCGAGGAAGCGCGGTGGGGTTCGGTGACCAAGATCCGACTCCCGGGCGGCGGCGAACTCGGCCTCTACCAACCGCGTCATCCCACCATGGTCGACAAGCCATAGCTGCCGGCCAGGTCGATGGTGCTAACGGCGGTGGACCTCGGAGACCGCTTGGCGTCGCGGGGCAGACGCGGGGTTGGTCCAGGGGCCCCCTACTGGCACCGGCGATCAGGCCAGGCGTGATGGCGAGAGGACCGCCATACCCCATGCATAAGTTCGTCTATCTCGGATGTCGCCCCGCGACACGGCATCACCTGGCAGGTTGGATGTCAGGGCTAGCCTCAACCGCGTGGCGGGCACGTTCATCCCATCGCCCACCGAGGCGTGGGAGTACGCGGTGTTGGAGGGTGACAGGCACCCCCTTGCACGGCTCAATGACCTTGACGTCGAAGGCTGGCACGTCGTCAACGTCCTGTCGTACGACGCTGGCCGGCACAATCGGTTCGCTGCGATCGTCCGCCGGGCCATCGACCCGTTCCCGGCGCCGCGGCCACCCGAGGGCTGGTACCCCGACCCTTCCGAGCGCCATGAGGTCCGCTACTGGAACGGTGAAACCTGGACCCACAACGTTGGCAGCGACGGCAAGCTGGGCCGCGACGCACCGACCCGCCGGAAGCCCACCCCCGGGCTGGTTCAGCAGTAGCTCGAGGGATCTTGTGGACGTGGCCTATCGGGGGTAACGGCGGAGACCCGCAATGTCGGTGATGGTTATCTTGCGTCTCGCGGTGGTGATGAGCTCGTGCGAGCGCAGGGTGGTGAGGGCTCGGACCACGGCGTCTCGGGATGCGGCGATCAGACTGGCGAGGTCGGCTTGGGTGAGCGGGATGTCGATCTCGATGCCGTTAGCGTCTGGTTGGCCGTGTTGGTCGGCGAGCTCGAGCAGGAGGAGCGCCAGCCGCTGGGCGACGTCGAGGGATCCGGTGTCGATCCGTCGGCGGTCGGCGGTGCGGAGCCGGTGGATGATCCAGCGCAGGAGGTCTGGGGCGACTCGAGGATGCGAGTCGAGGAATCCCCGGAATTCTTCGCCGGTGATGACGCGGCATTCGACCGGTTCGAGTGCGGTGTTGCTGGCGGCGCGGGGGCCTCCGTCGTGGTCGATCGCTTCGAAGACGCCGAGCAAGTCACCGGGACCGTCGACGGCCAGCACGGTCTCGCGGCCGTCGAGAGTGACGAGACTGACCTTGACGCGGCCGGCGACGAGCAAGAACACGGTGTCGCTGTGGTCGCCTTGGACGATGAGGTATGCGCCTCGCGGGTAGCGGCGGGGATGCCCGGCACCGGTCAGCTCGGCGCGGTCTCGGGGGTGGAGCCGGCTCAGGAAGCCACCGGCTGGGGACTCTGTGGATGTCCCTGCCACCCGCGGAGGGTAACTCGCAGAACTGCCGCAGATTCGGCACACGGGATGCGGCATACACGGCGGTACGGGCCGGCGGAATCGTTCACCGTGGTCGGCAGGACAGCAACGCCGGGCGACAAGCGAGGAGTCTCATGGACAGGCATGGCGGGGTGGCTCGAGGACTGATGGCAATGGCAACGGCGGGCGTGGTGGTGATGGTCAGCTGTGGCGGGGGCGGAGCGCAGTCTGCGACTCAGGACGCCGGCGTCTCCGTCCCGGCCGCGCAGGACACGGTCCGGGTGTGGACGGTGCCGGAGACCGCCCGGGTGTGGGTGATCGACGGACGCGTCTTGGCGGTCCGTCGCGGCCCCAGCCACCCGACTGGCTATGGAGCACACGGCGTCGACTACGCACCCGACGCTGCGTCGCCCTGACGTGCCTTCGCTGGAGGCCGCCAGTTCTGGCCGCGTGAGGACCGATCACTTGAACCGCCGCCCGAGCCCTCGGGCGACGGCGTCCGATACGGACATCTCCGAGGCCCGCTCGCGGTTGACACGTGCCGTGTCGGCGTCGATCTCGCCGTACCTGCGCAGGTAGTGCGAGTACAGCGCGATGTCCACCGGGGTACGGATGCCGCCGGTCATCATCGCGTGCCCCGAGTGGGCCAGGAGCAACCCGGCCGTGTCCTGGTCGCCTCGCAGCACGGCGAGAGCGGCCAACACCGTCACCACCGATGTCATGACCCCGGGCGTCTCCGGCACAGCGTTGTCCTCGAGCAGGTCAGAGACGAAGTCGAGAGCTTCTGTGTGGCGTCCGCGATGACCCAGCTCGAGGGCGTAGGGCAGTGACGAGTACAGCTCCCAGGCCCAGAGGCCGCTCCGGCGATAGGACTGCGCCCGGTCGACGACCTCTGTCGCCGCGGCGAGCGCCGCCTCGTGCTCGTCCCTGAGGTGGCGCACGCTGGCGAGCAGCGCCAAGGACACCACCGACATGTCGCCGCCGGGCACGACTTCGACAGACCCCCTCTCCAACGCGTCGGCCGCGCCGTCGAGGTCGTCGAGCAGGACCCGGGCCTGGCCGAGCCAGAACCAGGCCAGCCCGCGGCTCAACGG
>JBKPRV010000420.1:0-7158 GCA_046734715.1 Actinomycetota bacterium
GCGTTGCAGGGCACCAAGCGGGTGATCAACATGCACCTGGGCCGCGCCCTCGGCGCCGCGGTGCCCGCCGGCTTCGCCGCCGAGGGGGCGTGCATGGCCAGCGACGAGCACCGGCGGCGCCTGCTCGCCCTCCAGCGGATCGAGCTGTGACGCAGACGGGCTCCGCGGACGACCTCGATGCCTTCCGCGTCACGGTGCGCGACTGGTGCCGGGCCCACGTGCCGCCCGACTGGCGGGCGGCGCAGACCGGCGTGTCCGAGGACGAGTTCGTCGCCTTCCAGCGGGCGTGGTTCCAGGAGCTGCGCGGCGCGGGCTACGCCGTGCCCCACTGGCCCGCGGCCTGGGGCGGCGGCCTGTCCGTTCCCGAGCAGGCGGTCCTCTACCAGGAGCTGGCGGCCCACGACGCGCCCCGGCTGGTGCTGGCCTTCGTGGCCATCCACCACGCCGCCTCCACCTTGCTGGGGGCGGGCACGGACGAGCAGCGCGAGCGGCACCTGCCGGCCATCCTCGACGGCGAGATCTGGTGCCAGGGGTTCTCGGAGCCCGAGGCCGGCTCCGACCTGGCCGCCCTGCGCACCACGGCCCGGCGGTCGGGGAACGGGTACGTGGTCAACGGCCAGAAGCTGTGGGCCAGCTGGGCCCTGCACGCCGACTGGTGCCTGCTGCTGGCCCGCACCGACCCTGAGGCGCCCAAGCGGGCCGGCATCTCCTACTTCCTGCTCGACATGCGCACGCCGGGCATCGACGTCCGGCCCATCCGCCAGGCGACCGGCGAGTCGCACTTCTGCGAGATGTTCCTCGACGACGTGATCGTCCCCGCCGCGAACCTGGTGGGGGAGGAGAACGCCGGGTGGCGGGTGGCGCAGGAGACACTCGGCGCCGAGCGGGGCATGACCATGCTGGAGCTGGCGGAGCGGCTGGCCAACGGCTTCCGCTGGCTGGTGGCGGCCAGCCCGCTCGACGACCCGGTGGTGCAGGACCGGCTGGCGGGCTTCGAGTGCGAGCTCGCGGGACTGCGGGCGCTGTGCCGCAACCTCGTGGAACGGGCCGACGCGGGCCGGGCGGGGGCGGCCGATGCGTCGATCGTCAAGCTGCACTACAGCGAGCTGCTCCAGCGGATGACCGGCTTCGGCGTCGAGGTGGCCGGCATGGACGGCCAGTCCGTGCTGGCCAAGCCGGCGTCGAGCGGCTGGGAGTCGGGCGCCTGGATGCTGGACTTCATCGGCTCGTGGGAGTGGACCATCCCGGGCGGCACCAGCGAGATCCAGCGCACGATCATCGGGGAGCGGGGCCTCGGCCTGCCCCGGGAGCCGGCGGCGGCCGGATGAGCATCGACGAGCTCCACGACGAGCTGCGCACGGTGGCCCGCCAGGTCCTCGGCCGGGGCGACCCCGACCTGGCCCGGCTGGCGGCCCTCGGCTGGCTCGGCCTGGAAGTCCCCGAGGCCCTGGAAGGTGCGGGCGCGACCTTCGCCGAGGTCGCGGTCGTGCTGGAGGAGATGGGCCGCGCCACCACCGCCGGCCCGTACTTCGCCACCGCGGTCCTGGGCGCCGGCACTCTTGGGATGCTGGAGCCGACTCCCGAGCGCGACGACCTGCTCCGCCGCGTCGCCAACGGCGACTGCCGTATCGCCGTCGCTTTCGACGGCCAGAACGACGTCGTCGGCGAGGACGGCGAGATCGATTTCGTGGCCGACGCGGCGCGGGCCGACCGGCTGTTGGTGGTGGCGCGGGATCCCGGCGGCGATCCGTTCGTGGTCTCCGTGGCGCCCGGCGACCCGGAGCCCCGACCCGTCGTCGACGCCACCCGCGGCTTTGCCCGCGTCACGGTCACCAACGGCGGGGAGAGGTGGCGGTTCGCGGGCGATCCCGAGGCCGCGGTCCGGCGCCTCCGGGACCGGGCCGCGGTGGCGCTGGCCTGCGACAGCCTCGGGTTGAGCGAGGCGATGCTGGAGGCCACCGTCGCCTACGCGGGAGCCCGGAAGCAGTTCGGCCGGGCGATCGGATCGTTCCAGGCCGTCAAGCACGCCTGCGCCGACATGCTGGTGCTGGTCTCGCTCGGCCGGGAGCTGGTCCGGGCCGCGGTCGAGGCCTTGGTGGCGGACGACCCGGAGGCGTCCGTGGCGGCCTCGATGGCCAAGGCGTACGTATGCGGGGCGGCGGTCGAGGTTGCCGGCAAGGCCATGCAGCTCCACGGGGGCATCGGCTACACGTGGGAGAGCGGCGTGCACACCTACCTCAAGCGGGCCACGCTCAACCGGACGTGGTTCGGGTCGCCGGCCGCGCACCGCCGGCGGATCGCGGCGCGCTATCCGTCGATGGCGCAGGGAAGTGACCGGAGTGTTAGTTTCCCGTGAATGGACCTGGAGTTCTCGGAGGACGAAGCCGCGCTGCGTGACAACGTGCGCGCGGTGCTGGCGGGCATCTGCCCTCCCGCCGCCGTCCGCGCCGTGTTCGAGGGCAAGGGCGATCCGGCGTCGGTCTGGTCCCGCATGGTCGAGCTCGACTGGCCCGGGCTCGGCCTCCCGGAGGAGGCCGGTGGCCTGGGGATGGGCTACGTGGCCGTCGCCTTCGTCGCCGAGGAGCTGGGCCGGGCGGTCGCCCCGGGCGCGTTCCTGGCCACGGTGACCCAGTTCGCGCCGGCGGTGCGCGAGCTGCAGGGCCCGTCCGACCTGCTGGCCCGCGTGGCCGCTGGCCAGGTGACCGGCGCGGTGGCGCTGGCGGAGGAGAGCGGCTGGGAGCCCGCGGCCGTCGTTGCCACCGCCCGCGAGACCGCAGAGGGCTGGGTGCTGGCCGGGACCAAGCGGGCGGTGCTCGACGGCGCCCGCGCCGACGAGGTGCTGGTGATCGCCCGAGCGGAGGGCACGAGCGGCCCCGAGGGCCTGGGCGCCTTCCTGGTGGACGGCTCCGACCTCGACGCCACGCCCCGCCCCGTCATCGACCCTACGCTCCCGCTGGCCGACCTCGGGCTCGAAGGCGTCGTGGTGCCCCCGGCCCGCGTGCTGGCCCCGCCCGGGGCCGGGGGCGTGCCCGAGGCGCTCGAGCGGGCCGGGCAGGAGGCGATCGTGGCGCTGGCCGCCAGCACGGTGGGGGCCTGCCGGGTCGTGTTCGAGCGGACGGTCGACTACGCCAAGGTACGCGAGCAGTACGGCCGGCCCATCGGCTCGTTCCAGGCGCTCAAGCACCGGATGGCCGACATGTTCCTGGCCGTCGAGCGGGCCACCGCCCTGTGCTACTTCGCGGCGCTCACCATCGCCGAGGAGGACCCGCGCCGCGCCCTGGCGGCATCGATGGCCAAGGCCGCGGCGGGCGAGTGCCAGGAGCTGGTGGCCCGGGACGGGCTGCAACTGCATGGAGGGATCGGCGTGACCTGGGAGAACGACCTCCACTTCCCGGTGAAACGGGCCATCACCGGCGACACGCTGTACGGCAACGCCGTGCACCACCGGGCCCGCCTGGCCCAGATGCTGGGGCTGGCGGCATGAGGCTGACGTTCGGTCGGGAGGTGGAGGCGTTCCGCCAGGAGTTCCTGGCCTGGCTGGCCGAGAACCGGCCCGGCGAGGACGAGATGGCCGCCGAGCCGGCGCTCTCCTCCGCGCACGTCCCCGAGTGGGCCCGCCGCTGGACCCGCCGCCTGTTCGACGCCGGCTGGCTGGTCCCCGGATGGCCCCCCGAGCGCGGCGGGCGCAACGCGGGCCCGGTCGAGACGCTCGTCTATCTGGAGGAGCTGACCAAGGCGGGCGTCCCGCGCACCACCAACCCGCAGGGCCTCGGCATCATCGTCCCGTCCATCCTGGACTACGGCAACGAGGCTCAGATCCGCGACTACGCCATGCCGGTCCTGCGGGGCGAGCGAGCGGCGTGCCTCGGCATGAGCGAGCCGGGCGCCGGCAGCGACCTCGCCTCCCTCTCGACCCGCGCCGTGCTCGACGGCGACAGCTTCGTCATCAACGGCCAGAAGGTGTGGACCTCCGGTGCCAACTACGCCGACTTCTGCTTCCTGTTCTGCCGCACCGACTCCCAGGCCCCCAAGCACAAGGGCATCAGCGTGGTGCTGGTGGACATGGCCACCCCCGGCATAACGGTCCGCCCCATCGCCCAGATCGCCCGGCCCGAGTACCCCGACCTCAACGAGGTGTTCTTCAGCGACGTCGTGGTCCCCCAGGCGAACCTCGTCGGCCAGCTGAACAACGGCTGGGCCATGGCCAACGGCTCGCTGGCCCACGAGCGCGGCATGGTGTGGCTCAGCGGCGTGCTGGGGCTGGAGCGGCAGATGGCCGCGGTGCTGCCCGAGGCCCCGGCCGCCCTCGCCCGGCTGGCCCCGGCCGAGCGGGCGGTGGTGGCCGACGGGCTGGTCCAGTCGGCCATCGACGCGGTGGCGGCCCGCTGCCTGGGCTACCGCGGCTTCGCCAAGCTGGTGCGGGGTGGGTCCGCCCCCGAGCAGGCGCTGATGAAGCTGTTCACCAGCGAGTCCAACCGGCGGCTGGCCCTGCGGGCGGCCGAGCTGGGCGGCGACCGGGCGGTCGACGTCGGCGCCACCCCGGACAGCGACGAGACGTGGATGGAGCGCTATTTCATCACCTTCGGCGGCACCATCTCGGCCGGCTCGTCGGAGATCCAGCGCAACATCATCGCCGAGAAGGTGCTGGGTCTTCCCCGCTGACACGGCGCTGATAGCATGTGAGCGTTCGCTCTCTTTCTGACCCGTGACGTGGGGGATCGGCATGGCGTTCAACTGGTTCATCTCGGTCGACGACCACCTCATCGAGCCCGCCCGGCTGTGGCAGGAGCGGGTGCCCGAACGCTTGCGGGAGCACGCGCCGCGCATCGTGCGCGCAGGAGACTCCGAGCACTGGGTCTACGAGGACCGCGAGATCGTGACCACCGGGCTCAACGCGGTGGCGGGCAAGCGGCGCGAGGAGTTCTCGCCCGAGCCCATCACCTACGACGACATGCGCCCCGGCTGCTACGACCCCGCCGCCCGGGTGGCGGACATGGACCAGGGCCACGTGCTGTCGTCGCTGCTGTTCCCGTCCTTCCCGCGCTACTGCGGCCAGGTGTTCCACGAGGCCAGGGACAAGGAGCTGGCGCTGGCCTGCGTCCGGGCGTGGAACGACTTCATCCTCGAGGAATGCGCGGGCGACTACCCGGGCCGCTTCATCCCGATGATGATCATCCCGCTGTGGGACCCGGTGGCGGCCGCGGCCGAGATCGAGCGCACCGCCGCCCTCGGCGCCCGGTCCATCGCCTTCTCCGAGAACCCCACCAAGCTGGGCCTGCCGTCGATCCACACCGACTACTGGGACCCGGTGTTCCGCGCCGCCGAGGAGGCCGCGTTCGTGCTGTCGATGCACGTCGGGTCGTCCTCCAACCTGATCCGGACCTCCGACGACATGCCCACGCTGGCCTTCATGGCCTACTCGGCCGCCGCCAACCAGGCGGGGACGCTGCTCGACTGGCTGTTCAGCGGCAACTTCGAGCGCTACCCCGGCCTCAAGATCGCGCTGTCGGAGGGGTCGATCGGCTGGATCCCCTACTTCCTGGAGCGGGCCGAGCAGGTGGTCGACAAGCAGCGCTTCTGGGCGTCCCGCTTCGACATCGACATGAACGCCAGCCACGAGAAGGGCGAGTCCAAGAGCGCCTCGCGCTTCTCGATGGACACCGACATCCGCCGGCTGTTCGCCGACCACGTCTACGGCACCTTCATCGAGGACCACGCCGGGCTGCGGCTGCTCGACATCATCGGCGAGGACAACGTGATGCTGGAGTGCGACTACCCCCACTCCGACTCGACCTGGCCCGACACGGTGAACCTGGCCAGCAAGTGGCTGGGCTACCTGCCCGAGGACGTGCAGCACAAGATCACCGTCGGCAACGCGTGCCGGGTCTACGGCTTCACGCCCGCCCCGATCCCGGCCTGACGTGCCCGCGGGGGCGATGGACGGCCGCGTCGCGCTCGTCACGGGGGCGAGCCGGGGCATCGGGCTCAGCATCGCCGAGCGGCTCGCGGCCGAGGGCGCCGCGGTGGCGCTGGTGGCCCGCACCGCCGAGCCGGGGTCGTCCCGCCTGCCGGGCTCGCTGGGCGAAGCGGTGGACCGTATCGGCGGCGCCGGTGGCCGCGCTGTGGCCGTGCCCGCCGACCTGAGCGTCCCGGCCGAGGTGGAGACGATCGTGGCGCGGGCCGAGGCCGCCCTGGGCCCGGTGGACACGCTCGTGAACAACGCCGGCGTCAACTTCTACGGTCCGGCCCTGGACGTGGCCGCGCGCCGCTATGACCTGATGTTCCAGATCATGGTCCACGCCAGCTTCCGGCTCTGCCAGCTGGCGGTCCCGGGGATGGTGGAGCGGGGCAGGGGCTGGGTGCTGAACATCACCTCCAAGCAGGCCCGCCATCCGCAGGGGCCGCCGTACCCCGAATGGTCCCGCGACGGCTGCGTCGCCTACGGCATGTGCAAGGCCGCCATCGACCGCCTGACCACGGGCCTGGCCGCCGAGCTGGAGGGCACGGGCGTCGGCGTGGCCGCCCTGGGGACGTGGGGCCTGGTGGTGACCCCCGGGGTGGCGGTGGTCTCGCCCCACACGCCCGACAACACGCCGGTGGAGCCGGATGGGGCCATGGCGGACGCGGCCCTCGCCCTGTGCACCACCGACCCGGCCGACATGACCGGCAGGATCGGCTACAGCATGGACCTGCTCGGCCGGCCCATGGCCGAGGGCCCGTGGGCCCTCTCGGCGACGTTCTAGAGGACAAGGAGAAGGCCGATGAAGGTCTCAGTCGACCCCGAGCGGTGCCAGGGCCATGCTCGCTGCTGGGAGATCTGCCCCGACGTCTTCTCCCTGGACGAGGAGGGCCATGCCGACGTGGTCGACGCCGAGGTGCCCCTGGCCCTGGAGGACGACGTCCGCCGCGCCGTCCGCAACTGCCCGGAGCGCGCCATCGACTTGACCTGAGGGTCAGGATTGGTCCGGAGGGCTGCGGGCGTTGCACGATCGTTCCCGTCGTTCCGCCGCCATACTGAGCGTTCGCTCCCCAGGTCCCGAGGCCGCCCTGTGTTCATCCGACTACTGCGCTCGCATCTCCGCCCCTATCGGGGCCTGCTGTTGGTGATCGTGGTGCTCCAGGCAGTCCAGGCGCTGGCCTCGCTCTACCTCCCCACCC
>JBKPRV010000421.1:0-5517 GCA_046734715.1 Actinomycetota bacterium
GGTCGAGGTCGGCGAGGATGCCCGCCGACATGGAGGCGATCTGCGCCTGCACCTGCTCGGCGCACTCCTGCACGCCGGGGTCGGACGACGACAGCGCCCGCACCAGCGCGGCCGTGAGCTTGGGCTGGCGGGCCAGGGCCCGGCACGCCCGGCCGAGCACGTCCACCAGCTGGTCGGCCGCGGTCGCCCCGCGGGGCGGGGACTGGGCCAGCCGGCCCTGGAGCTTGGCCGTCCACTCGGTCATGGCCGCGGCCAGCAGGTGGTCCTTGGACGAGAAGTAGCGGTAGATGGTGGCGAGCGACACGTTGGCGCTGGCCGACACCTCCCGCATCTGCACCGCCTCGTAGCCGCGCTCGGCCCCCAGCTCGAAAGCGGCGTCGATCACCCTCCGCCGCCGGTCGCGCTGGCTGGCGCTCCCGAGGGGAGGCGACGTGGGCGCGTCGACGGCGGACACGGGGCGGCAGTCTACGGAAACAGCCCGTCAGTCACCCAGGCGCACCGGGAGGTGCTTGATGCCACCGATGAAGTTGGAGCGCAGGCGGTCGGGCGCCCCCAGAGCCTCCAGCGTGGGCGTGCGCCGGGCCAGCTCCTCGAACAGCACGCGGATCTCCAGCCGGGCCAGCTGGGCGCCCAGGCAGAAGTGGGGCCCGCCACCCCCGAAGGCGATGTGGGGGTTGGGGTCACGGGTGATGTCGAATCGGAACGGCTCGTCGAAGATCGACTCGTCCCGGTTGGCGGAGACATACCACAGGCTGATCTTCTCGCCGGCCCGGATGGTCTGGCCCCCGAGCTCCACGTCCCGCTTGGCGTTGCGGCGGAAGTACAGGACCGGCGAGGCCCAGCGCAGGATCTCCTCCACCGCCCCCGCGATGTGGGCGTCCGGGTCCGACACCAGCAGGTCCCACTGGTCCGGGTGCTCCAGGAAGGCGTTCATGCCGTGGGCGATGGCGTTGCGGGTGGTCTCGTTCCCGGCCACCGACAGCAGCATGAAGAACAGGTTGAAGTCCATGTCCGTGAGCTGGTCACCGTCGATCTCGGCCGCCAGCAGGGTGGACACGATGTCCTCGCGGGGCTCTGCCCGCCGCTTGGTGGCCAGCTCCTGGGCGTAGACGAACATGTCGATCTGGGCGGCGGTGACGTGCTCCTCGGCCACCTGGTACTCGGGGTCCTCGGATCCCACCATGCGGTTGGACCAGTCGAACAGCTTGTGGCGGTCCTCCCGGGGCACGCCCAGCAGCTCGGCGATGACCTCGAGGGGCAGCTCGGCGGCCACGTCCACCACGAAGTCGCACTCGCCCTTGGCCTTGGCCGCCTCGACGATGGCCACGGTCAGCTCGCGCACGTGGACCTCGAGGGCGGCGATCATGCGGGGCGTGAACCCCCGGTTCACCAGCTTGCGGTAGCGGGTGTGGGACGGCGGGTCCATGAACAGCATCATGTTGCCGGCCATCTCGGTGCCCGGCAGGGGCGCGGTCGGCCCCTCCAGCATGACCACGCCGCCCAGGTCCTGGGAGGACGAGAACGACGCCGCGTCGCGGTTGGCGGTGACGATGTCGTCGTAGCGGGTGATGACCCAGAAGCCGTCGCCGCCGGGCTCGTCGTGATGGAACACCGGGGCGTTGGCCCGCAGCCACGTGAACCACTCGTGGGGGATGCCCTGCGTGAAGCGGTCACGATCCAGGAGGTCGATCTCGGCGAGCATGCCCAAAGTAGAACACATTCTAATTTGGGTTCGCTCGCCCGCCGGTCGGCCCGACGGACCCGGGTCCGTCGGGCTCCGGCCCTTCCGCCTGTCGGGTGCTGGGCCGTCAGGCGGGGCAGGTGTTCTGGTATTCCTCGACGCCCGCGTCGTTGGGGGGCGGGCAGAGGAACTGCTCGTAGCGGGTGTCGTTGTCGACGTAGCGCTTGAGCCACGAGAGCATCGACCGGGCTTCGGTGGGGTCGAAGCGGGTGCCCACGAAGTGGCCCGCGCCCGCGATCTCCAGGTACGCCTTCTCCGACGCTTCGGGGATCTGCCGGTAGAACGGCTTGGAGTACTGCTCGGCCGGGGCGATCGGGTCGCTCTGGGCGCCGATGATCATGGTCGGCACCTGGACCGTGCCGAAGTTCTGGCCGATGTCCCAGGGCTGCAGGCCCACGGCGGCCTGGAGCTGGGGCATGGCCCGGGCCGACTCCAGCGTGCCGCCGCCGCCCATGGAGTGGCCGATGAAGGCCTGGCGGCCGGCGTCGATCTGGCTGCGGACGACCGCCGGGGACTGGGTGGTCAGCCAGGTCATCGCCGCCCGCATCTGGTTCGAGCGGGCGGTGGGGAAGTCGAGGACGGTGTTGGTGTTGATGGTCATGACCACGAAGCCGTTGGAGGCGAGCAGGTTGGCCGCCCAGGCCTGGACGTTCTGACCCTCGGTGAACCCGGGCGTGGCCACGATGACGCCGAAGGTGCCCTGCGTCGTGGTGGTCGGGTAGTAGATGGTGCCGCCGTTGAATCCGGTCTGGCGGGCCACGGCTTGGGTGGCGATGGCGAACGTGCCCCGCTCGGACGTGACGCTCGCCGCGGTGGGCGCCGGTCCCCGCTGGAACGGGTTGGCTTGCGCCTGCGCGCTGGCCGGCCCCGCCAGCAGCGTGCCGGCGAGTGCCACCGCGCCCGTGAGCGCGGTGAGTCTTCTGGTTCTCATGTGCTGGTTCCCCTCGTGTTGACCATGTGAGCCCACTCGGTCACAGTATTGACTGATCCGTCGGTAACCTCAAGTCCAGGTCTGACACGAGAACGCGTTCTACTTAGACTGCAAGCATGACCGCCGTCACCGCCTCGCCGGAGCGCTACACGATCATCTCGGCCGACTGTCATGCCGGTGGCAGCCACAAGCAGTACCGGGAGTACCTCGACCCGCGCTTCCTCGACGACTTCGACGCCTGGCGGGAGAAGTACCGCAACCCGTTCAAGGACCTGGGCGACACCCGGCGCTACCGCAACTGGGACAACGAGATGCGCAACGGCCAGCAGGAGGCCGACGGCGTGGTGGGCGAGGTGGTGTTCCCCAACACCGTGCCGCCGTTCTTCCCCAGCTTCGTGCTGTTCGCCGCGCCGCCCCGGCCGGAGGACTACGAGCACCGGCTCGCCGGCATCCGGGCCCACAACCGCTGGCTGGTCGACTGGTGCGGCGAGTTCCCCGAGCGCCGGGCGGGCATCGGCCAGATCTTCGTCAACGACATCGACGACGCCATCGAGGACGTCCGCTGGATCAAGGAGCACGGCCTGCGGGGCGGCATCCTGCTGCCCAACGTCTCGCCCGACGTCCACTGGGTGAAGCCCCTGTACGACCCCGCCTACGACCGGCTGTGGGCGGTGATCGAGGAGCTGGAGGTGCCGGTCAACGTGCACGGCGGCACCGGCGTCCCCGACTACGGGCCCTACCCGGTGTCGATGCTGCTCTACATCAACGAGGTGCCGTTCTACTCGCAGCGGCCGCTGGTGCAGTTCATCCTGGCCGGCATCTTCGAGCGCTTCCCCAACCTGCGCTTCGTGGTGACCGAGGCCGGCTGCGCCTGGGTGCCGCCGCTGCTCAAGCGGCTGGACAAGGTGCTGGCCCGCATCCGGGCCACGGGCGCCACCGGCGAGATCCGCTACGGCGCCGAGCACGTCCTGCCCCACTCGGCCACCGACTACTTCCACCGCAACGTGTGGATGGGCGTCAGCCAGCCCGGCCCGGCCGACGCCGCCGCCCGCCACGAGATCGGCCTCGACCGGTTCATGTGGGGCAGTGACTACCCCCACGACGAGGGCACGGCCCCGTTCACCCGGGAGCACCTGCGGGCCTTGTTCCACGACACCGACCCGGCCGAGCTGCGCAATCTGCTCGGAGGCAACGCGGCGTCGCTGTACGGCTTCGACCTCTCCGCCCTCGCCCCACTGGCCGCCCGGTTCGGCCCCACGGTCGAGGAGATCTCGGTTCCTCTGACCGAGCTACCGCCCGAGCCCAACGAGGCGCTGCTCAACTCGGTCGGGGAGTGGCTGTGACCGACCTCGTCCTGGTCGACACCCCGGCTGTGCGTGTGTGCCGCATCACCCTGAACCGCCCTGAGAAGCGCAACGCGCTGAACAACCCGCTGCGGGGCGCCTTGTTCGAGGCCCTGCACGCCGCCGACGACAACCCCGAGGTGCGGGTCACCATCATCCGGGGCGCGGGCACCTGCTTCTCGGCCGGCTACGACCTGGGCGGCGGCAATGCCGGCACCGAGCTGCCGTTCTTCACCGCCGCGGGCGAGGGCCAGTGGCCCCGCCACGTGACCGAGGGCTGGATGTCGATCTGGGACCTGGCCAAGCCGGTCATCGCCCAGGTCCACGGCTACTGCCTCGCCGGCGGGTCCGAGCTGGCCACGGGCTGCGACCTGGTCTACGTCGCCCCGGACGCCAAGATCGGCTACCCCGCAGTCCGCTTCGGGACACCGGACATGCAGTTCCACGCCTGGTTCATGGGCATGCGCGCCGCCATGGAGATGATGCTCACCGGCGACCCCATCTCCGGCGACCAAGCCGTGGAGCTGGGCTGGGCCAACCGCGCCTTCCCCGCCGACCGCCTCGACGACGAGGTCGTCGCCATCGCCTCGCGCATCGCCCTGATCCCCCCGGACATCGCCCAGCTCAACAAGCGCACGGTCCACCGAGCCATGGACGTCATGGGCCTCCGCGCCGCCATCCGCTCCGGCACCGAGCTCTGCGCCCTCGCCATCCACCAACCCGGCTTCCGCGCCTTCATCGACGCGGCCGCCGAAAGGGGCCTCGTCGCCGCCCTCACCGAACGCGACGAGCCCTTCGGCGACTACCGCACCTCGTCGTAGCTACCTTGCGGGCGTGGCCCGGTTGCTGATCGTTCACCACACGGCGTCGCCCGCGTTGCACTCGTTGTTCGAGGCGGTGCGGTCGGGGGCGACCGATCCGCAGATCGAAGGGGTCGAGGTGGTGGCGCGGCCGGCGTTGGGGGCTACCGCGGTCGACGTGCTGGAGGCCGACGGTTACCTGCTGGGGACGCCGGCCAACCTGGGGTACATGTCAGGGGCGCTCAAGCACTTCTTCGACACGATCTACTACCCGTGCCTCGAGGCGACGGTCGGGCGGCCCTACGGGGTGTACGTCCACGGCAACGACGACACCACGGGCGCCTTGGCCGGCATCGAGCGCATCGTGACTGGACTGCGCTGGAAGCAGGCCCAGGCGCCGGTGTCGATCACCGGGCCGCCGTCGCGGGCGGACCTCGACGCCTGCTGGGAGCTGGGCGCGGCGGTCAGCGCCGGCTTGTCGACCGGCTGAGCCGCAGCACCGCGCAGTCGTACCGCGGCGGCGGGTCGAACGCGCTCCTGGGGAGCCGCGGGCCGGTGCGGGCGTCCCACGTCTGCGCCCAGCGGCCGGCCCCGGGGGCGCGGCCCGCGGCCCAGCGCTGGGCCGCCTGCTGCTGGACCACCAGGTCGGCCCGCACCAGCCGCGATCCGGGGGCGAGCAGCCGGCTCAGCACCGCGGTGGTC
>JBKPRV010000422.1:0-6317 GCA_046734715.1 Actinomycetota bacterium
GGATCGGCCAGGAGGACCAGGGCGTCGCCGGGCTCGAACGTCGCGGCGGTGAGGCCCGACAGCGCCACGCCGGCGCCGGTGCGGGTGGCCTCCAGCCGCACCGGGCGGGGAGCGGCCGTCAGGCGGGCCGCCCACAGCGCCAGCGCGGCGTCGTCCTCGACCTCGCGGGCGCCCGCCACCACGGCCACCGTGGTGGCACCGATCAGCGCGCCCGGCCGGACCAGCTGGCGCACGGTGGCGGCGATGTCCTCCACCGCCTCGACGTGGTGGGGCGAGCAGAACAGCACCGCGAGGTCCGGCGCCGGGCCCAGCCGCTCCAGGATGTCGCCGACGACCTCGCCGGTCGCCTCGGCGGCGTCGGGGTGCTGGGACAGGGCGGCGGCGAAGTTCATGGGGTGGATCAGTCCTCGGGGCCGGGGACGAGGGTGAAGGGGACGACGGTCACGTGGCCCTCGCCCACCCGGCAGTGGGCCTCGACGGTGCCGTAGTCGTCGAAGTCGACCTCGGCCCGCACCAGGCGGTAGGTGAACTTCCCCGGGTCGACCTGGAGCGGCTGGACGTTGCGCGCTACCTGCTCGCCGTCCCGGCGGAAGATCACTTCCAGCACGCCGGATCCCGTCTCGTCGGGCGCGCAACGCACCAGCACCACCATATGCGGCGCCACGGTCACGGGCGGGGGCGATGGGGGCGCGGCGGAGAAGTGCACCCCGCCCAGGTCGATCTGGGTGGGGCCGCCCGGGAACGCCGGCTTCAGGTCGATGCTCTCCATGAAGAGGGCGGCGACGATGTCCATGCCCTGAACCTAGAGGAGGAAACGTGGCAGAGGTTCACGACGCACCCCCAGTACCCTCAGGGCGTGGCGTACGACGGGGAGGCCGGCTCGACCAGGGAGGCGATCCTGCTGGAGGCGCGCCGCTGCTTCGCCGAGCACGGCTACGAGGGCACCTCGCTCAACGACATCGCCGCCGGCGTGGGCATCCGCCGCTCCAGCCTGTTGCACCACTTCGGCTCCAAGGAGGGCGTCTACCAGGCCGTGTTCGAGCGGGCGCTGGCCGACTGGAGCCAGCGCATCAACAACGCGGTCGACGACGTGCCCTCCGGCACCGAGGAGGAGGGCTGGACCCAGGTCGACCGGGTGCTGACCGCGGCGGTGCGCTGGTTCGCCGAGAACCCCGACTTCGTGCGCCTGGTCCGCCACGAGTCCCTGGCCGCGGGCACCCACCTGGGGTTCGACCTGGGCGAGGCAGTACGGCCGCACTTCCAGCGGGCGGTCAACCACTTCGAGCGCGAGATGGGTGAGGGCCGGCTGCGCAAGCACGACCCCGAGCAGCTCATCATCAGCGGCTACGGCGCCATCCTCAACTACTTCAGTGACGTGCACTTCCTGCAGGGGCTGCTGGGCCGCGATCCGATGGCGGAAGACGCCATCGAGGCCCGGATCCAGGCCGTGCGCGAGTTCTTCCGGGCCGCGCTCGAACCGTGACCCTGCGTGGTCGCAGGCCGTTCGTTTAGCCTCGTCAGGGCGGGCTAGCGTCCCCCCGTCCGGCCACGAGCACCCCGGGAGTATGTGCATGGCATCGACTGCTGAGTTGGCCGAGATCGCCCGGCAGTGCCGGGTCGACACGATCAAAGAGCTGCGCAGTGCCCAGTCCGGACACCCGGGCAGCTCGCTGTCCGCCATGGACGTGATGGTCGCCCTGTACTTCGGCGGCTTCCTGCGCCACCGGTCCGAAGAGCCCGACTGGCCCGACCGGGATCACTTCCTCCTGAGCGCCGGCCACGCGGTGCCGGGCCTCTACTCGGTCCTGACACACGCCGGCTATGCCGACCCCGAGGTGCTGAAAGGCCTGCGCAGCCTGGGTACGGGCCTCGAGGGCCACGCCAAGCGGGGCACGTTCCCCGGCGTCGAGGCCTCCTCGGGCTCGCTGGGCCAGGGCCTCAACCTCGGCATCGGGCTCGCCATCGGCCTCCGCCACGCGGGCCGGCCGGGCCGGGTCTTCGTGCTTCAGAGCGACGGCGAGCAGGAGGAGGGCTCCGTCTGGGAGGGCGCCATGTCCGCGGTCAAGTGGAACCTGAGCAACCTCGTGACCATCGTCGACAAGAACGAGAACCAGATCAACGGGCCGACCCGGGTGATCATGCCCTCGCTCGACCCGCTGCCGGAGAAGTACGAGTCCTTCGGCTGGGCCACCCGGGAGATCAAGGGCAACGACATGGACGACGTGGTCGCCGGCCTGGAGTGGGCGGCGGGCCAGTCGGGCCCCTCGGCGCTCATCTCGCACACCGAGACCGGCCACCCCATCTCCTACATGCGGGGCGACTACCACTGGCACCACGGCGTGATCAACGACGAGCTGTTCCTGCAGGCCATGGCCGAGCTGAACGAGCCCGTCAGCCCCACGCCCGACGACACCTGGCTACCCGGCCACACGGGCGAGCCGGCGGGGGTGGCGTGATGAAGCTCAGCCCCGCCACCGAGGTCCGCCTCGACGAGGGCGACCTGGTCGCCATCCGGGCCGGCTTCGGCCCCACGTTCACCACCCTGGCCGAGAGCGACGAGCGCCTCATGGCCGTGACCGCGGACCTGGGCAGCAGCGTGGGCCTCGCCAAGTTCGGGGAGGCCTTCCCCGACCGCTACCTCAACTGCGGCGTCGCCGAGCAGGACATGATCGGCATCTCCGCCGGCCTCGCCCTGGCCGGCTTCGTGCCCTACGCCATCACCTTCGGCTCGTTCCTGGGCCGGGCCATGGATCACGTCCGCCAGTCCATCGGCCACAACCGGCTCAAGGTCAACGTGGTCGGCTCGCACGGCGGCATCTCCAACGGCAAGGACGGCCCCTCGGCCCACGCCATCGAGGACGTCGCCATGTTCCGGGCCATGCCCCCGTTCGCGGTGGTCGTGGTGGCCGACGCCAACCAGCTGGTGCCGGCGCTCAAGGCGTCGGTGGACCACCCCGACCCCGTCTACCTGCGGCTGTACCGCGAGCCGACCCCGGTGTTCTACGGCGAGTCGCCGGACTTCGAGATCGGCCAGGCCAACGTGCTGCGGGAGGGCACCGACCTCACGGTGGTGGCCTGCGGTCCGCACGTCGGCTACTGCCTGCGCTGGCTCGAGGTGTGGGGCCAGGACGCCTCGATCGAGCTCATCGACTGCCACACGGTCAAGCCCATCGACGAGGAGACGATCGTGCGCTCGGCGGCCAAGACCGGCCGGGTGGTCACGGTCGAGGACCACTACGTCAACGGCGGCCTCGGCTCGGCCGTGGCCGAGGTGCTGGCGGAGCACCAGCCCACGCCGATGCGCCGCGTCGGCCTCCGCGGCTACGCCACCAGCGGGCCCTACTACGAGCTGCTCGACTACGTCGGCCTCGGCGAGGAAGGCGTGCGCTCGGCCATCGACGACCTGCTGTCGTAGTCGTTGTCCGCGGGACCGGCTGCCGTCGTCCTCGATCTCGACGGCGTCATCGTCGACTCCGAGGGCGTGTGGGAGCAGGTCCGCGAGGACTACACCCGGCGCCACGGCGGCCGCTGGGCCGAGGGCACCCAGGCACGGATGATGGGGATGAGCACGGACGAGTGGGCCGCGTTCATGCACTCCGGGCTGGGGGTGCCCCTGGACCCGGACGCCATCGCCCGGGGCGTGATCGAGGCGCTGCTGGATCGCTACCGCGCCGACCTGCCCCTGCTGCCCGGCGCCACCGACGCGCTCGCTCGCCTGGCCGAGCACTGGCCGCTGGGCCTGGCCAGCTCGTCGCCCCGCGACGTGGTGGACGCGGTGCTGGACCTCGCGGGCATCTCCGGCCGGTTCCGGGCGGTGGTGTCGGCCGACGAGGTCGCGGCGGGCAAGCCGGCTCCCGACGTCTACCTGGAGGCGGCCCGCCGGCTGGGGGTGGAGCCCACGGACGCGGTGGCGATCGAGGACTCGTCGAACGGCATCCGCGCCGCCCATGCCGCGGGCCTGGCCGTGGTGGCGGTGCCCAACGCCGAGTTCCCGCCCGCGGAGGACGCGCTGGCGCTCGCGGCCGCCCGCCTCCCGGGAGTCGCGGCCGTCACCCCTGAAGTGGTCCGCCGGGCCGCTCAGGGCGGCCCCCCGACTACCGGGCCGCGCGGGTCGCGCCAGTAGTCTGGCCGGTCATGCCCACCCTCTCGGAAGCGGCCTCCAAGGAGCTGCTGAGCGCGTTCGGGGTGCCGTTCCCGGACGAGCGCGTCGTGGCGGGCGTGGACGACGCCGTGGGGGCGGCGGGCGAGATCGGGCACCCGGTGGTGGTCAAGCTGGGAGGCGACCGGATCGCCCACAAGACCGAGCGGGGGCTGGTGCGGTTGGGGCTCGGCTCAGCCGAGCAGGTGGCGGAGGCGGCGACCGAGCTGCTGGCGGCGGCCACGCCGGAGGACGGCGACGTGCACCTGCTGGTGGCGCCCATGCTGCGGGCCACTCGCGAGCTCATCGCCGGACTGCACCACGATCCCCAGTTCGGCATGACCGTCATGCTCGGGGTCGGGGGCATCCTGGCCGAGGCGGTCGCCGACGTGAGCTTCCGGCTGGTGCCCATCGAGCGGGTCGACGCCGAGGAGATGCTCGACGACCTGGCGCTCCAGCGGCTGCTCGGGCCCTTCCGGGGCGAGCCCGCGGTCGACCGGGCCGCGGTGGCCGGCGTGCTGCTCGGCCTGTCCGAGGCGGCCCGCAGCCGCGACGACATCGCCTCGGCCGACCTGAACCCGCTGCTGGTCGTGGACGGGCGGCCGGTGGCGGTCGATGCGCTGGTGGAGGTGCGGTGATGGCCGCCGACGAGCGCTTCCGGGCGCTGTTCGAGCCGCGGGGCGTGCTCGTGGCGGGGGCGTCCACCCACCCGGGCAAGTTCGGGTTCGTGAGCCTGCACAACATCCTGGCCTGCGGCTACGAGGGCAAGGTGTTCGCCACCAACCGCGACGGCGTCGACTTGCTCGGCGTGTCGACGGTGGCGGAAGTGGCGGACCTGCCCGACGGCGAGATCGACCTCGTGTTCGTGTGCACGCCCGCGGCCGCCAACCCCGACCTGCTGCGCGCGTGCGCCAAGAAGGGCATCAGCGCCGCCTTCATCGCCTCGGCGGGTTACGGCGAGGCGGGGGAGGAGGGCCTCGCGGCCCAGGCCGAGCTGGTGGCGCTGGCCGACGAGCTGGGGATCCTCCTGGCGGGGCCCAACGGCCAGGGCGTGGTGTCGCCGCCCGCCCGCCTGTGCGCCCAGATCGTCGGGCCCTACCCGCCGGCCGGGCACATCGGCATCGCCAGCCAGTCGGGGAACTTCGTCAGCTCGTTCGAGAACTATGCCCAGCTCACCGGGGTGGGCGTCAGCCGGGCGGTGTCCGCGGGCAACGCCGCGGCCGTGACCGTGCCCGACTACCTCGAGTACTTCGCGGAGGACCCGCAGACCCGGGTGGCCCTGGCGTACGTCGAGAGCGTGGGCGACGGGCGGACGTTCATGGAGCGCCTCCGGGGCGTAGCCGAGCGCAAGCCGGTCGTGGTGGTGAAGGGCGGGGCCACCCGCGGCGGCCAGCGAGCCGCCGCCAGCCACACCGGGGCGCTGGCCAGCGACGACCGGGTGTTCGACGGCGCGGCCCGCCAGGCCGGCGTGTCCCGCGCCGCCACGGTCGAGCAGGGCTTCGAGGTGGCCGCCTCGTTCGCCACCCAGCCCCTGCCCCGGGGCGACCGCGTGGTGGTGGTCACGACCGCCGGCGGCTGGGGAGTGGTGGCCGCCGACGCCATCGGCCGCACCGACCTGGTGCTGGCACCGCTGCCCGGCGACCTCATGGCCGACGTCGACGCGCTCTTGCCGCCCCGCTGGAGCCGCAACAACCCCATCGATATGGCGGGCGGCGAGACGCGGGACACGGTGCCCGAGATCCTGCGCCTGGCCGCGTCGCACCGCGACGTCGACGCCGTCGTCTTCCTGGGCATGGGCATCCAGTCGAACCAGGCCAAGCTCATGCGGCAGGGCCCGTTCTGGCCCGACCACGGCCTCGAGCGCATCGTCGGCTACCACGAGCGCCAGGACGCCCGCTACGCCGAGGCCGCCGCCGAGGTCAGCGACGCCACCGGCAAGCCGGTGCTGGTGGCCACCGAGCTGGCGATCACCTCGCCCGACAACCCCGGGCCCGCGGCGGTACGGGCCTCGGGACGGCTCTGCTACCCGTCGGCGGACCGCGCGGTCGTCGCCCTGGACCACCTCTGGCGACGTTCGCGGTGGCTGGCCCGCCGCGGCCTCGCGTGAGTCGCGCCCCGGGGGCGGGCGCCCACTACGCCGCCGACAGCCGCGCGGCGCGCCCGCCGCGCGGCCCACAGG
>JBKPRV010000423.1:0-4665 GCA_046734715.1 Actinomycetota bacterium
GCCACACGCCCAACCGGAACGCGCCACACGCCCAACCGGAACGCGCCACACGCCCAACCGGAACGCGCCACACGCCCAACCGGAACGCGCCACACGCCCGACCGGAACGCGCCACACGCCCGACCGGAACGCGCCACACGCCCGACCGGAACGCGCCACACGCCCGGGCTAGCGGCGGCGGACGGTGCGTTGGAGGTTGCGCATTTTGGCGCCGTGGGGCATTGGGCCCTTGGGGAGGGCTGCGCCGCCTCGGGTGCCGAGGGCGGATAGGCGGTTCTCGATGCCGTCGATCTGCTTGGCGGTGATGTTGCGGGGAAGCTTCATGATGTGGGACTGCAACTTACGCAGGGGTACCTGGCCGTCCTCGTTGCCGACCATCACGTCGTAGATGGGGGTTTCGCCGACGACGCGGGCGACACGCTTTTTCTCCTGGGTGACCAGGGCCTTGAGCCGGTGCGGCGCACCCTCGGCGACGAGGACGACGCCGGGGCGGCCGACGATCCTGTGCACGGCGTCCATCTGGGTGGTGGCGGCGACGGCAGGGGTGACCTCCCAGTGTCCACGCATGTTCTCCAGGACCCAGGCGGCGGCGCCTAGCTGGCCTTCGGCCTTGGCGTAGACGGTGCGCTGTACGCGGCGGCCGAAGATGGTGACGGCGACGAGCAGGCCGAGGGCGATGCCCACTGGAAGGGCCATCCAGTGCATGCGGAAGATGAAGCCGATGCCGAAGGCCGCTGCTGTACACAACAGCAGGGCTGCCAGCATCAGTGGGACGAGCCACTTGTCTTCCTTGCGCTGCGCCTTGAACGTTTCGAAGATCTGGCGGCGCCGCTCCCTTGAGGCTTGGCGGCGTTCCCGCGCGGCTTCCTTGGTGGTGCTTTTGTCCTGCTTCCCGGCCATGCGCCAAGGATACGGCCACGCTTGCGATTAGCCCGCTTCACGGCGGTCCGCACACAGCGTCCGTAGTAGGCGAGTGACCGCAGAACGTCCTACCGGCCCTGTCCGGGTTGACCGTTCGAGCGGGCTGCAAGCGGAGCGAGCGCCTCGGCGTAGAGCCGGCCGGCCCGGTAGGAGGAGCGCACGAGCGGGCCGGACATGACGCCGGCGAACCCGATCTCCCGCGCCACCTCGGCGTGCGCGACGAACTCCGCGGGCTTGACCCAGCGGTCGACGGGGTGGTGGCGCGGGGACGGCCGCAGGTACTGGGTGATGGTGAGCAGGTCGCAGCCGGCGGCATGCAGGTCGTGCATGGTCTCGACGACCTCGTCCTGGGTTTCGCCCATGCCGAGGATGAGGTTGGACTTGGTGATCAGCCCGGCGTCGCGGGCCATGGTGAGCACGTCGAGCGAGCGCTGGTAGCGAAAGCCCGGCCGGATCCGGCGGAAGATCCGGGGCACGGTCTCGATGTTGTGCGCGAGCACCTCGGGCCGTGCCGAGAACACCTCGGCCAGCCGGTCGGCGAGACCGTCGAAGTCGGGGATGAGCAGCTCGACCCCGGTGCCGGGGCACATTTGGTGGATCCGGCGGGCGGTCTCGGCATACAACCAGGCACCGCCGTCGGGTAGATCGTCGCGGGCGACGCCGGTGACGGTGGCGTAGCGCAGGCCCATGGCCTGCACGGACTCGGCGACTCGGCGCGGTTCGTCGCGGTCCAGCGCGGCGGGCCGGCCGGTGTCGATCTGGCAGAAGTCGCAGCGGCGGGTGCACCGGTCGCCGCCGATCAGGAAGGTGGCCTCGCGGTCCTCCCAGCATTCGTAGATGTTGGGGCAGCCGGCTTCCTGGCACACGGTGTGCAGGCCTTCGCGTCGCACCAGGCCCTGCAGCTCACGGTATTGCGGGCCCATCCGCGCCGTGGTGCGGATCCACGGCGGCTTCCTCTCGATGGGGGTTTGGCTGTTGCGCGCTTCGAGGCGCAGCAACCGGCGACCTTCGGGTGCGATCGTCACGCCGGCCAGACTACGCCGGATCGGGCTCGATCTTGGTCAGGTCGGCGGTGAGCTGCCAGAGCCGCGCGGCGGTTCCCGGGTCGTTGGCCTGCTTGCTGGCGCGTACCAGTTTGGGGTGACCGCGCAGTTCGCGGAAGCCGCCCGGCCCGAAGAACTCGCCGCCGGTCACGCCGGGAGCCGTCGCCGCGAACAGCTGGGGAAGCGCACCGGCCTGGGCCGGCTGCGCGACTAGCCCGCCGAGCAGCCCGAATAGCTCGGCGATGCGCTCGCCGCCGCGCGATCTGATCATGTTGGTGGTCAGCTGCGTGTTGGAATACCCGGGATGTGCGGCGACGCTGAGCAGGTCGAGACCGGCGGCGCGGGCCCTGCGGTCCAGTTCGAAGGCGAACAGCAGGTTGGCGATCTTGGACTGGCTGTAGGCGACCCACGGCTTGTAGGCACGCCGCTCGAAGTTCAGGTCGGCCAGGTCCAGGCCGCCGCGCTTGTGCAAGAAGCTGGACACGCTGACGACGCGGGCCCTGGGGCTGTTTCGCAGGGCGGGCATGAGCAGCCAGGTCAGTGCCGCATGCCCGAGGTGGTTGGCGGCAAGCTGCCACTCGAACCCATCGGCGGTGCGGCGCGGCGGGGTGGCCATCACGCCGGCGTTGTTGATCAGGACATCGAGCCGGTCGCCGGTGCGTTCGCGGGCCTCCTGCGCGGCCTGACGAACCGAGGTCAGGTCGGTCAGGTCGAGCACGATCAGCTCGGCTTTGCCGTCCCCGGCGTGCGAGACCTCGACGGCCGCGGCTTCACCGCGTTCGGGGTTGCGGCAGGCCATCAGCACTCTGGCGCCGCGAGCCACGAGCGCTTGCGCGGAGTGCAGGCCCAGCCCGGAGTTCGCCCCGGTGATCAGGAATGTGCGCTCCGACTGGTCCGGAATGTCGCTGGCCGACCAATTCGCCACAAAGCGTGAGCCTAGCGGCGGTCGGGGGCGAAGGTGGTGTTGATCACAAAGTTTATGGCCCCTCTGGATCGATCCGGGAGAGCGGTAACTTCGTGATCAAAAACCTGTTGATTACCCCGGCGGCTGGTCGCCGCGGATGCCGGCCAGCAGCGCCGTCACCTTAGACATGATCCGTTTCGTCGCGGTGTCCAGCACCTCGGCGGTGAGCCGGCCGCCGCGCAGGTCGTCCAGGTCGACGGGTGGTCCGGCGGTGATGTGGATCGTGGCCCTGGGCAGCAGCCTTGGGAACCGGGCATTGGGGGGCAGGAACCGCTGGCCTCCCCAGTGCGCGATCGGCACCACGGGAGCTCCGGTGCGCAGCGCTATCCTGGCGGCCCCGGCCTGGGCGGCCATCGGCCAGCCGTCCGGGTCGTCGGTGAGCGTGCCCTCCGGGAACACCACCACGCACTCCCCGCCGGCCAGCGCATGCAGGGCCTGCCGGTACCCGGCGCTGCCGCCGCTCTCGCGGTCGACCGGTATGTGCCGGCCGTCGGTCATCACGTGCCGCACCAACCGGGCCCGCCACAGTTCGACCTTGGCAAGGAAGCGCGGAACGCGACCGCTGGCCAGCGCGAACGCGGTCACGGTGATCGGGTCTATCTGGGACAGGTGGTTCGCCACGAGCAGCACCGGTCCGCTGCGCGGGATGTGCCGCCGCCCTCGCCACACCGGCCTGGTGAACAGCATGATGATGGGCCAGGTCAGATCGATCGCAACGCCGTACCAGAAGCCGCGCCCGGTGCGTGGTGTCTTGGTCAGCAGCCGTAGCTTCGCCCAGCTACCGGCCGGCGCCTCTTGGTGACCGTGGCTGTTGCCGCCATGGTCACTGTCGTCGCGTGTCACGCTCGCAACGATGACAGCCGGGGTCTTAGCCAGTGAGGGTGGGGTCCAGCGCGAAGGTCACGCCGGGGGCGACCGGTGCCCCCGGGCGCCGCAGTGTGCAGTCGGTGACCGGGAGAACGCCGTCCAGCGCGGCCGGCACGGTCTGGCGGATCATGGGCAGCACGTCGGCGACGGTCACATCGGAGCCCAGCTCGACGGCCAGCGACGTCACCCCGGCGTCGGCGATGCCGCACGGGACAATACGGTCGAACGCGGTCAGATCGGGGTTGCAGTTGAGCGAGAAGCCGTGAATAGAGACGCCGCGCTGCACCCGGATGCCGATGGCGGCGATCTTGCGTTCCGGGCGGTGGCCGTTCTGGCCGCCGGCGGGGAGCCACACCCCGGACCGGCCCTCGACCCGGCCGCAGGTCACGCCGAGCCCGTGGACCACCTCGATCAGCGCCTGCTCCAGCCGGCGCACGTAGTCGATGACGTCGTACGGCTGGGCGAGCCCGACGATCGGGTAACCGACGAGCTGGCCGGGGCCGTGCCAGGTGATCTTGCCGCCGCGGTCGACGTCGAGTACCGGCGTGCCGTCGGCCGGGCGCTCGTGCGGGCGGGTGCGCCGGCCCGCGGTGTAGACGGACGGATGCTCCAGCAGCAGGACGACATCATCGTCGAACCCGCTGGCCCGGGCCGCGGCGTGCTCGCGCTGCAGATCCCACGCGGCCAGGTAGTCGATCGAGCCGAGCCACCGCGAGCGCAGCGGCTCGGCGCTGGCCCTGATTGATCCGTGCACGCGGTCGAGCGTACCGCCGCCTACCCGACTATCTCGTTGGTACCAGGATCGGCGTGCACGCCGAGACGGCCCATGCTCCGCGAACTCGCCGGTGGCGCTTACCACCTAGCCACCAT
>JBKPRV010000424.1:0-5179 GCA_046734715.1 Actinomycetota bacterium
TCGCTGGTGAGGTCGAGGCCGAGGCTCTGCTTCCCGCGGTTGGAGTGCTCGAGGAGGATGTGCACCTTCCCGCCACCGATCATGGCGATACCGCTCGAGGCGAGGCCGCGCATCGCGTAGCCCCGTTCCACGTGCTCGATCTTCACGACCTCGGCGCCCCAGTCGGCGAGGAGCGCCGACGCCGCGGGCACGAACGTGTGCTCGGCGACCTCCAGGATGCGAACGCCCTGCATGACTGCGGTCATGACCCCTCCTTCTTCAGGTCGCCATTATGACCAGGACGTTAGGTACTGCGCACGTCAGACCACGGCAAGTGAACTGATCCGCAGGTAGATGGCGCCTCGTGTGTGCCAGAGTTGACCCAAACGTTAGAAACGGTCTACGTTGTTGAGCATGACGAGACGGCTCGGGTTCCCGGTCTTCGATGCGGACAACCACCTGTACGAGACCAAGGATGCGTTCACCCGCCACCTGCCGGACCGGTACAAGGGGGCCATCGACTACGTGGAGGTCCGGGGCCGGACGAAGATCGTGGTGCGGGGCACGATCAGCAACTACATCCCCAACCCCACCTTCGACGTGGTGGCCCGGCCCGGCGCCCAGGAGGAGTACTTCCGCGTCGGCAACCCCGAGGGCCGCTCGTACCGCGAGATCGTGGGCGAGCCCATGCGCGCCATCCCCGCGTTCCGGGGTCCCGAGGCCCGCATCGAGCTGATGGACAGCCAGGGCCTCGACCGCACGCTGATGTTCCCGACGCTGGCCAGCCTGCTCGAGGAGCGGATGCGCGACGACCCCGAGCTCATCCACGCCGTCATCCACTCGCTCAACGAGTGGCTGTACGAGGAGTGGAGCTTCGACCACGAGGACCGCATCTTCACCACGCCGATCATCACTTTGCCGATCGTGGAGCGGGCCATCGAGGAGCTGGAGTGGGCGGTCGAGCGCGGCGCCCGCACCGTGCTGATCCGGCCCGCGCCGGTGCCGGCCTACGGCGGCTCCCGCTCGTTCGGGTACGAGGAGTTCGACCCGTTCTGGCAGGCGGTGGTGGACGCGGGCGTGCTGGTGTCGATGCACGCCTCCGACAGCGGCTACTCCCGCTACCAGGCCGACTGGACGGGGCCCCAGGAGATGCTGCCGTTCCGGCCCGACGCCTTCCGCATGCTGACCATGGGCAAGCGGCCCGTCGAGGACGCCATGGCTGCCTTCGTGTGCCACGGCACCTTCAGCCGCTTCCCCGATCTCAAGGTCGCATCCATCGAGAACGGCGGCGACTGGGTGGTCCCGTTCCTGGCCCACCTCGAGGACACCTACCGCAAGATGCCCCAGGCCTTCGACGAGGACCCGGTCGAGGCGTTCAAGCGCAACGTGTGGGTCAGCCCGTTCCACGAGGACGACGTCGAAGAGCTCGTGGCCGTGATGGGCGCCGACCACCTGACGTTCGGCTCGGACTATCCGCATCCCGAGGGCCTGGCCGAGCCGTGCAGCTATGTCGACCACCTGCCCGCGGGGCTGGCGGAGGAGGACGTGGCGGCCATCATGGGCGGCAACCTCGGCCGGCTGATGCGCGTCGACGCGCCGGCCGCCGTCTGAGCAGGGGCAGGGAACGAGATGGACCTCGAGGGACGATCCGCGCTCGTCACCGGTGGCGCCGGCGGGCTCGGCTCCGCCGTGGTGCGCCGGCTGGTGGAGCAGGGCATGGGCGTCGCCGTCTTCGACCGCGACCTCGACCGCGGCACCGAGCTGGCCAAGGAGCTCGGCGACACCGTGGTGGCGGTCGGCGGCGACGTGAACGACGACGACGCCGTGGCCGCGGCCATCGAGGCGGCACGCTCGCTGGGCACCTTCTCGCTGGTGGTCAACGTGGCCGGCGGGGGCGTCGGCGGCGGCCGCACGGTGGGCCGCGACGGCAGGCCGCACGACAAGGCGGCGTTCGTCGGCACCATGGAGATGAACGCGTTCGGCACGTTCAACGTGACCCGCCTGTCGGCCGCGGCGATGGCGGCCAACGAGCCCGACGATCACGGCCAGCGCGGCGTGGTGGTCAACACCGCTTCCATCGCGGGGATCGAGGGCCAGACCGGCCAGCTCGCGTACGCCGTGGCCAAGGCCGCCATCCTGGGCATGACCCTGCCGCTGGCCCGCGACCTGGCCGCCCTCGGCATCCGGGTGTGCGCCGTCGCCCCCGGCACCATGGGCACGCCCCTCATGCTGAGCGTGCCCGAGGCACTGCAGGAGAACCTGGTGCGCAGCATCGTGTTCCCCCAGCGCATGGGCCGGCCCGAGGAGTTCGCCCTGCTGGTCGAATCGATCGCCCGCAACCCTTACCTCAACGGCGAGAACATCCGCCTGGACGGCGCCTTGCGCTTCCCCCCGAAGTAGCCCGTGCCCTCGATCGACGACCTGGTCGGCTCGCTGGCGCTGGAGCCGGACGGCCCCGACCGCTTTCCCGCCGACCGCTACACGGCCGGGAACGTCGACGCCGGCACCGGGGTGATCTTCGGCGGCCAGCTGATGGCGCAGGCCATCGTCGCCGCTCTGGCGGGCCAGGACGGCAAGCGGGTCAAGACGCTGCACACGATCTTCGCCCGCGGTGGCCGCCCGGACGCCCCGGTCGAGATCGCGGTGGAGCGCATGCACTCCGGGCGCGCCTTCGCCAGCAGCACGGTGACGATCGGCCAGGGTGACCGGCTCTGCGCCCGCTCGCTGGTGCTGCTGAGCGCGGACGAGCCGGACTTCATCCGGCACGCCGACTCTCTCCCGACCGCTTTCCCCGCCGTGCCCGGGCCGGACGACGGCGCGGCGGGGGACGACCGCACCGGCGACTGGCAGGTGCGCATCGCCGGCGACGTCGACATCAACGACCCCGCCGCCGTGGGGCCGCCCGACCTCGACGTGTGGACGCGCTTCAGGGGCGCACCCGACGACGCGGTGGTCGACCAGGCCCTGCTCGCGTACGCCACCGACGGCTTCCTCATCGCCACCGCCATGCGCCCCCATGCCGGGGTGGGCCAGGCCCAGGCGCACGTCACCGTGTCGACCGGCGTGGTGAGCCACACGCTCACCTTCCACGAGCCGGCGCCCGCAGGGGAGTGGCTGCTGCTCTCGCACCACAGCCCCTACGCCGGGCGGGGCCGCAGCTACGGCACGGCCCACGTGTATCGCCCCGACGGCACGCTGGTCGCTTCGTACGTGCAGGACGCCATGATCCGGCCTCTCGCCGCTGGCCGCGCCGGGACCGCGCTCTAATAATGAGCATCATGATTTCCGGGAGTGTGAGCGTGACTTTGCCTGATGTTGCAATGGCATTCTCGCAGTGTGAGACTATGCTTCACAGTGACGGCGGGCACACGCGTGCTCGGGAGACGGGAGGGGTAGATGCCGGTGCCTGACGCAGTCGTCGTCTCCGCGACGCGCACTGCGATCGGCACGGCGTTCAAGGGGACGCTCCTCGACGTCGACGCACTGGAGCTGGGCATCCGTGCCGTCGCCGAGGCCGTGCGCCGCGCCGGTGTCGATCCTGCGCTGGTGGACGACGTGGTGCTGGCGGAGGCGCTCTACGGCGGCGGCGACATCGCCCGCTACGCCGCCATCGAGGCCGGCCTGGAGCACGTGGCCGGGCTGGCCCACAACCGGCACTGCGCCGGGGGCCTGGCCGCGCTCACCACCGCGGCCGCCACCGTGCGCGCCGGCATGGACCGCGTCGTCGTCGCCGGCGGCACCCAGTCCTCGTCCACGTCTCCGCGCTCGACCCGTCGGGTGCCGGGAACCGACGACTGGGAGGACTGGTTCTCGCCCACCCACCACGACCGGCCCTCCGCCCCCAACATGGACAGGTCCATCACCGTGGGTTGGAACGCGGCGGTGGAGGCCGGCGTCTCCCGGGAGGAGATGGACGCCTGGGCGCTGCGCTCGCACCAGCGGGCGGTGGCCGGCATCGACAGCGGCAGCTTCGGGGACGAGATCTTTCGCGCTCTGGCCGAGGCCGAAGGCGTCGAGCCGCTGGCCTCCGTGCGGGCGTGGGCATGCGCGGGCGGCGGGATGTCCACGGCCGTCGTCCTCGACGTGCCCGCACCTTGACCGCCGACCAACGACAGCAAACAACCCCGAGGGGGCGTGACATGGATAGACCGGAGGAAGTGTCAGGGCGCCGCAGCCGGTGGCGCCGGCTGCGGATCGCGCTCGCGGTCCTGAGCGTGTTCGCGCTGGCCGCCGCGGCGTGCGGCGGCGACGATGACGACAGCTCGAGCGGATCGGGCTCCGAGGACACATCGGACGGCTCGGCCAACGAGAGCCTGCTCGGGCCGGAGGACGTGGCGTCGGGTGAGCCGATCAAGGTCGGGATGGTGTCCGACGGTGCGACGCAGGCATTCGACAACACCGACGAGCTCCGCGCCGCCCAGGCCGCCGCGGAGTACTACAACAACCACAAGGGCGGCATCGGTGGCCGGCCCATCGAGGTCGTGACCTGTGAGACCGGAGCCGATCCGGCCGGCGCCACCGACTGCGCCAACCAGCTGGTCGAGGCCGAGGTTGTCGCCGTCGCGCTGAGCCAGTCCGCGGTCGCGGACTCCGTGTGGGAGCCGTTGCACGCCGCCGGCATCCCCACGCTGTTCTTCCAGACCAGCACCGAGGCCATGCTCGCCGACACGACGGACAGCTTCGTCATGGTCAACCCGCTGGCGACGCTGTACGGCACCCCGATCGCGGCGGCCGAGGCCGAGGACACCGACAAGCTCGCCTTCGTCCTCATCGATGTCCCTCAGGCGCTTGCGAGCTTCGAGTCGGGCGCCGCGGACGAGATCCTGGACAACGCCGGGCTCGAGTACGAGCTCATCAAGGTGCCGGTGGGCACGGCGGACATGACGGTGCAGATGCAGCAGGTGGTCGACGCCGGGGCGGGCGTCGTGCAGATCGTCGGCAACGACGCGTTCTGCATCGCCGCCATCCAGGGGCTGACCGCCGTCGGCTACGACGGCGCGATCACATTGATCTCCCAGTGCGTCACCGACGCCACCCGCGAGGCCCTGCCGGGACAGCTCGAGGGGATCTCGATCACCTCGACCATGGCGCTCGGCGCGGAGGACGACCCGGCCTACCAGCTGTACCTGGAGGTCATGGACACCTACGGCGAGGACGTCGAGGACGTCCCGAACGCCGCCGCCATGGGCGGCTACACCGT
>JBKPRV010000425.1:0-4098 GCA_046734715.1 Actinomycetota bacterium
CTCCGAGGCGGAGCCTCCTGCTCGGAAGTCCCGTGCTCGCAAGGCGGCCGTGAAGGCGGCGGCCCCCGCAGCCGAGACTCCTGCCCGGAAGCCCCGCGCCCGCAACGCCCCCGCCAAGGCCACGGCGGCCAAGGCGCCGCCGCCCGCGGCACCCGCGGGCGAGGCGGAGGCCCCGGCCCGCAAGTCCCGTGTTCGCAAGGCGGCCACTAGGGCGGCTCCCGAGCCGGTGGCGGAGGCTCCCGTGCGGAAGGCCCGCGGGCGGAAGGCCGCCGCCACCCCGGTGGGGACGGACGGAGACGGCGTGGTCGCGGCGCTGGCTGCCGACGGCTGACGCGGCCGGTAGGTTGCGTCGCCGTGCGCATCGCCACCTGGAACGTGAACGCGCTCACGGTCGAGCGCATGGAGCGCATCGTCGGCTGGCTCGACATCGCCCAGCCCGACATCGTGTGCCTCCAGGAGACGAAGGCGAGCGACAACGGCTTCCCCGCGCTCGTGTTCCACGCCCGCGGCTACGCCAGCGTCCACCACGGGGAGGGCCGCTGGAACGGGGTGGCCATCCTCAGCCGGCTGGGGCTGGACGACCCGGTGTCCGGCTTCGCCGACGGCGAGCCGCCCGACGACGAGGCCCGGTTGGTGACCGCCACCTGCGGGGGCGTGCGGGTGTCCTCGGTGTACGTGCCCAACGGGCGGGCGGTGGGCCACGAGCAGTTCCGGTACAAGCTGCGCTGGCTCGCCCGCCTGCGTGACCACCTGCAGGCCGACGCCGCGCCCGGCCGCCCGGTGGCGGTGTGCGGCGACTTCAACGTGGCGCGCGAGGACATCGACCTGTGGAGCCCCGCCGCGTTCGTGGGCGACACCCACGTCACCCCCGAGGAGCGGGCTGCGGTGGACGAGCTGGAGGCGTACGGCCTGCGGGACGTGTTCCGGGAGCGGTACGCGGGCGTCGAGGGCCTGTTCAGCTGGTGGGACTACCGGGCCGGGAACTTTCCCAACCACAAGGGCATGCGCATCGACCTCGTGCTCATGTCGTCCGACCTGGCCGACCACGTGCGCTGGGCACTGGTCGACCGCAACGCTCGCAAGGGATCCAAGCCCAGCGACCACGCCCCGCTCTTCGTGGACGTCGACCCCCCTGCGTGACGGGCATGCGGTCGCCCTGCTAGACGGGTGCCGTGCCCGATCCCGACACGCCCACCACCATCGGCCCCGGCTCGCCCGGCTGGCCGGAGTTCCTGAGCGACCTGGCGGAGGCGCCCGCCTCGCCGCGGCGCGCCGAGCTCCACCGCACGGGCCAGGCCCTGCGCCACATCCTCGACCGGCTCCACGGCAGCCCTGCTCCCGCGGAGGAGCTGGCGGCCGTGGCCGACGAGCTGGAGCGCCTGGCCGTGCGGCTCGACGCCTTCCCGGGCGGGTCGCTGTACGAGGGCTTCGCCGAGTCGACGCTGGCGGGCGCCGACCCCCACGCCTTCTTCGACCACAGCCCCATGCTGGGCCGGGCCAACCCGCTGGCGCCCCCCATCCAGCTGTGGCAGGAGACCGACCGCATGTACGGCCGGGTCACGTTCTCCTCCGCCTACGAGGGGCCGCCGGGCTGTGTGCACGGCGGCTACGTGGCGGCCGCGTTCGACGAGGTGCTGGGCTCCACCCAGTCGCTGGCGGGCCGGCCGGGCATGACCGCCAACCTCAGCGTCGACTACCGCAGCCCCACGCCGCTCCACACCGAGCTGCGCTTCGAGTCGTGGGTCACCGACGTGTCGGGCCGCAAGACGTACACGCATGGCACCCTCCACGCCGACGACCGGCTGTGCGCCGAGGCGGACGGTCTGTTCGTGGCCGTCCCCTTCGACCGTGTCGCCGAGCTGCGCCGCCAGCGCGACGCCGCCTTCGGCCCGGAGACGCCCCCGCCCGACGAGAGGCCGAGCGGGTAGGACTGAGCCGCAGCCCAAGAGTCCGCGACTTGGCGGCCGGGCCGCAGCTCGACAGCGAGGACTCCAGGCAACACGGTTAGAGCGAAGCGTCGCCCAACGCGGAGCGCAGGCGGGCCAGCCCGTTGGCCAGGGCGACGCGGGTGCGACCGGGGGAGAGGCCGAGCGACGAGGCCATCTCGGTCATGGTCATCGGCTCGGCGCCGTCGAGGCCGAAGCGGGCCACCACCGCGGCACGCTCGGTCGGGGTGAGGCTGTCCAGCACGTGGGGCTCGAGGGCGTGCAGGGCGACCAGGTCGTCGTCGGAGTCCGCCCGGAGGTCGGCCGGGCCGGTGGCCCGGTCGTCGTCCCCGTCGTCGGGATAGGGCCAGCCACCCTCGTCGATGTAGAAGTCGAGTGGGTCACCCATGCAGCACTTGTCGCGCCACCCGGCGCGAACCGTCAACCCACGCCACCGTGGGTGGCCACGAACCGGTCGACCACGGCGACCTCCGCGGCCAAGTGTTCGCGTAGGCCCGACACGATGGCCCGCTCGACCGCCGAGCCCACGATGAGGGCCTTGACCCGAAGCGTGCCGGTGACCGTGCGCACGCTGCCGCCGTTGGTGCGGTCGCCGATGGTGCAGGATCCCGACGACTGCAGCCGGTCCGGGTAGTGGTCGGGATCCAGCCGGTAGCGAACCCGCCGGGCGGCCAGGTCGTGGACGCTGTGCTCGACCCAGCTCAGCTTGCGCGGGTCGACCACCGCGGTGACCGCGGGCGACAGGTCGCCCACGAAGCGGTAGCGGATCTGGAGGCGGACCGTGTCGCCGTCCATCTGGTGGTCGAGCACCTCGGGCTCGCCCAGCTTCGGCAGCCCCGCCAGCTGCTCGTACAGCTCGGGGGAGGCGTAGGCCTGCGCGATGGCGTCGCCCCCGGCCGTGAACACCTGGTCGATCATGAAGTCCATCGCCGCCCTCTCAACTCGCCCTGTGCGGCTGCAACGCCGCGAGCAGGCCGTCGCCCACCCGGGCCGCCAACAGGGGGCCCATGCCGGGCACGGCCGCCAGCTCCTCGCGGGTGGCGGGCCGGCGCTCGGCGATGAGCTCCAGCAGCCGGTCGTCGATCACCGCCGTGGGATCGGCCCGCGCCGCACGGGCGCTCTCCGCCCGCCAGGCGTGCAGCGCGGCCAGGGCAGGGGAGGCGGTCGGACGCTCGTGGGCCGCCGCCGCGGCTGCGGCGAGCTCGGCCCGTTGCTCGGACAGGTGCTCCTGCCAGCCGGGCGCCGGTCCGCCCTGAGGTGCATCCCCGCGGTCGCGCCCGTTCCCGTTCCCGTTGGACGCCGCCCGCTGCCGGTCGGCCAGGCCGGCCAGCCAGGGGGTGAGCCGGCGCTCCATCGCCTTCCCGCCGAAGCTGCGGTGGGCGGCCCACGTGCACCGCAACTCATCCTCCGCCCGGGTCATGGCCACGTAGAGCAGCCGGGCCTCCTCGGCTCGCTGGCCCTGTGTGCGGGCGTGGGCGATGGGGACCAGGCCGTCCTCCAACCCGGCCAGGTGCACCACCGGCCACTCCAGGCCCTTGGCCGCGTGGAACGTGGCGACCGTGACTGCGTCGCGCCGCACGTCGCCACTCTCGGCCTGGAGCGTGGCCACCAGCCACGATACGAAGCCCGCGGCCGCGGCCCGCGGCTCGAGGCGCAGGTGGTCGTGCGCCAGCTGCACCACCATGTCGAGGTCGGCCGCCGCCTCGCCCTCGGTCTCGGCCGCCAGGGCCGCCAGGTCGGGCAGGCAGGCGGCGAGCGGGCCGCCCGATCGCCGCAGCAGGTCGAGGGCGTCGCGCACCTCCCGCCGCTCGACCACGCCGTCGGCGCCCCGGACGTGGTGGGGCACGCCGGCCCGCCGCAGCGCCTCGGTGATCACGGGGACCTGGGCGTGGGTGCGGACCAGCACCGCCTGGGTCGACCATGCGGCGCGCGGGCCATGCCGGTCCCGCACCGACCGGGCGATGGCCCGCGCCTCGGTGGCCTCGTCCGGGTGGCGCGCCAGCCGCACCTCCGGCCCCTCGACCCGGGTGGCGGTCACCCGGGACTCGCCCAGCCCGGCCCGGCTCAGCACGTCGGCCGCCGCCGCCAGCACCTGGGGCGTCGAGCGGTAGTTCCCCACCAGCGAGATGACGTCGGCCGGCGGGTACAGGTG
>JBKPRV010000426.1:0-4228 GCA_046734715.1 Actinomycetota bacterium
CTCGAACACGTGCTCGCCGAGGACATCGGCCACGAGCTCGGACTGCTCCATCTCCTTGAGGGCGTCGCTGAGGCTTCCGGGCAGGGCCCGGATGCCCTCGGCCAGCAGCTCCTCCTGGGTCAGGGCGTACAGGTTGGCCGACGTGGGGGGCGGCAGCTCGTAGCCCTCGTCGATGCCCTGGAGCCCGGCCGCCAGCACGAGGGCGAAGGCCAGGTACGGGTTGCAGGCGGGGTCGGGGGCCCGGTACTCGATGCGGGTCGACTCGGCCTTGTTGCGCTTGGCGTGGGGCACGTTGACCACCGCCGAGCGGTTGTTGCGGGCCCACGCCACGTAGACCGGCGCCTCGTAGCCCACGACCAACCGCTTGTAGGAGTTGACCCACTGGTTGGTGACGGCGGTGATCTCCGGCGCGTGGCGTAGCAGGCCGGCGATGAAGCCCTTGGCCACCTTGCTGAGCCCGTGCTCGTCGCCGGGGTCGTGGAAGGCGTTGACGTCGCCCTCGAACAGCGAGAAGTGGGTGTGCATCCCCGAGCCCTGCACCCCGGCGATGGGCTTCGGCATGAAGGTGGCGTAGGCACCCCGGGCGGCGGCCACCTCCTTGGCCATCAGGCGCACGGTCATGACGTTGTCGGCCATGCTCAGCGCGTCGGTGTAGCGCAGGTCGATCTCGTGCTGGCTGGGGGCGTCCTCGTGGTGGCTGTACTCGACCGGGATGCCCATCGACTCCAGCGTGTGGATGGTGCGCTGGCGCAGGTCGGTGGCCACGTCCGCGGTGGTCAGGTCGAAGTAGGACGCCCCGTCCAGCGGCTTGGGCGGGTGCGCCGGGTCGCCGTCGGCGAAGTAGAAGAACTCCATCTCGGGTGCGGCGTAGAAGCTGAAGCCCTTCTCCCGGGCGCGGTCGAGGTTGCGGCGCAGCACCTGGCGGGGATCGCCCTCGAACGGGCTGCCGTCGAGGTGCACGATGTCGCAGAACACCCGGGCCGAGGTGCCCACGCCGTCGGCCCACGGCAGGATCTCGAAGCTGTTGGGGTCGGGCTTGGCGAGCACGTCCGACTCCTGGATGCGGGAGTACCCGTCGATCGACGAGCCGTCGAACCGCATCCCGTCCTCGAACGCTCCCTCCAGCTCGACCGGGGAGATGGCGAACGTCTTGAGCTGGCCGAGCACGTCGGTGAACCAGAGCCAGATCATGCGCACGCCGCGCTCCTCGACGGTGCGGAGCACGTATTCACGCTGGCGCTCGGAGCTGTCCATGACAGAAATGTTGGGGCGGTCCGCCGGAAGCCCGCAAGCTGGGCCTTTCCGGTTCACAGTGCGTTCACAAACGGGCAACAGGTCCGAAACGGGTCGCTGACAGCCTTCGCCCCGATACCGGACCACTTCCCCGACCGGAGGACAGACCTCGCAATGGCGTACAAGGCCGAATACATCTGGATCGACGGCACCGACCCGACCGCCAAGCTGCGGTCGAAGACGAAGGTCCTCCAGGACGGCGCCGAGCTGCCCATCTGGGGCTTCGACGGTTCGAGCACGAACCAGGCCCCGGGCGACAAGTCGGACTGTGTGCTTCAGCCGGTGTTCTCCTGCCCCGACCCCATCCGCGGGGGCGACAACGTGCTGGTGCTGTGCGAGGTCCTCTACACGGACATGACCCCGCACGTGTCGAACACCCGGGCTGCGTGTGTCGAGGTCGTGAACAAGTACAAGGACCAGGAGCCGGTCTTCGGCATCGAGCAGGAGTACACGTTCTTCAAGGACGGGCGGCCGCTCGGGTTCCCGTCGACGTGGGGCTTCCCGGCCCCGCAGGGTGGCTACTACTGCGGTGTCGGAGCGGACGAGGTGTACGGGCGGGACGTGGTCGAGGCGCACCTCGACGCCTGCCTGGCCGCCGGCCTGCACGTCTCGGGCATCAACGCCGAGGTCATGCCCGGCCAGTGGGAGTTCCAGGTGGGCCCGGTGGCGCCGCCGCAGGTGGCCGACGAGCTGTGGGTCGCCCGCTGGCTGCTCTACCGCATCGCCGAGGACTTCGACGTGGCCGCCACGCTCGACCCCAAGCCCGTCCCGGGCGACTGGAACGGCGCCGGTGCCCACACCAACTTCTCGACGGCCGCCATGCGCGGGTCCGACGGCTACGCCAGCGTCGTGGCGGCATGCGAGGCCCTGTCCAAGAACGTGGAGGAGCACATCGCGGGCTACGGCCACGGCATCCAGGACCGGCTGACGGGCCTGCACGAGACCGCCCCGTACAACGTGTTCAACTACGGGGTGTCCGACCGCGGCGCATCGGTGCGGATCCCGTGGCAGGTCGAGGTCGACGGCAAGGGGTACCTCGAGGATCGGAGGCCCAACGCCAACTGCGATCCGTACGTGGTGACCCGCCTGCTGGTGGGCACCGTGTGCTCGGACGCGGCGAGCTGACCCCCCGGCTCGTGCGCTAGCTGGGGGCAGAGGAAGGGCGTCCTGTGGGCGTCCTTCCTCTGCAGTTTCGGCCGCGGCGGTGGAGGTGTGGTTGTTAGCGTGCGGGGCCGCTTCCGTGGTGTACGGGGCCCCGCCGAGGTCGAGAGACGGTTGAAGGGAGTCAGCGTGGAAGAGCGAACCCCCGACGAGGTGCTGCAGCTCATCAGCGACGAGGGCGCAGAAGTGGTCGACGTCAGGTTCTGTGACCTGCCCGGCCTCATGCAGCATTTCTCGATGCCGGCGTCACAGCTCACTGCGGAGATGTTCGAGCAGGGTGTCGGCTTCGACGGGTCGTCGATCCGCGGCTTCCAGGAGATCCAGGAGTCGGACATGCTCCTGATCCCGGACTCGGACACCGCGTTCATCGATCCGTTCCGCCAGCGCAAGACCCTGGCGATCAACTGCTTCGTGCAGGACCCGCTGACCGGCGAGTCGTACTCGCGGGATCCCCGCTACCTGGCCAAGAAGGCGGCGGAGCACCTCCGGTCCACCGGGATCGCGGACACCTGCTACATCGGCCCCGAGGCCGAGTTCTTCATCTTCGACGACGTCCGGTTCCACCAGGACTACAACTCGGCCAGCTACAGCGTCGACTCGGTCGAGGGCTTCTGGAACACCGCCCGCGACGAGGGGCCGAACCTGGGCTACAAGATCCGCTACAAGGAGGGCTACTTCCCCCTCCCGCCCGCCGACCACTTCCAGGACCTGCGGTCCGAGATGATGCTCACCCTGGAGCAGGTAGGCGTCGAGGTCGAGATCCAGCACCACGAGGTGGGCACGGCCGGCCAGGCCGAGATCGACATGCGGTTCGACGAGCTGACCCGCATGGCCGACAAGCTCATGCTGTACAAGTACGTGCTCAAGAACGTGGCCCACCAGTACGGGAAGTCGGTCACGTTCATGCCTAAGCCGGTGTTCCAGGACAACGGCTCGGGCATGCACGTCCACCAGTCGTTGTGGAAGGCCGGGGAACCGCTGTTCTACGACGAGGCCGGGTATGCCGGGTTCTCGGACCTGGGCCGCTGGTACATCGGCGGCCTGCTGGCCCACGCCCCGGCCATCCTGGCGTTCTCGAACCCGACGACCAACTCGTACAAGCGCCTGGTGCCCGGCTACGAAGCACCGGTCAACCTGGTCTACTCGCAGCGCAACCGGTCCGCCGCCGTGCGGATCCCGCTGTACAGCCAGAGCCCCAAGGCCAAGCGCCTGGAGTTCCGCTGCCCGGACCCGTCGTGCAACCCGTACCTGGCCTTCTCGGCCATGCTCATGGCCGGCCTCGACGGCATCGCCAACCGCACCGAGCCCCCGGACCCGGTCGACAAGGACCTCTACGACCTCCCACCCGAGGAGCTGGCCCAGGTCCCCCAGGTCCCCGGATCGCTGGACGCGGTGTTGGATGCCCTGGAGCAGGACAACGACTTCCTCAAGGTCGGCGGCGTCTTCACCGACGACCTCATCGACACCTGGGTGACGTACAAGCGCCTCCACGAGGTCGACGAGATGCGCCTCCGCCCCCACCCTTGGGAATTCGCGCTGTATTACGACATCTGATCCGCTGGGTCAGCCACGGGAACGTTTGTTCGCGTGAGGTTCCCTGACCAGGGAAGACGCTCGCAAGGTCTATCGGCGTCATCGGTCCTCAGTCACCGACCTCTTGGATATTTGTGAGATCCGCAGCGGCCGTCTCAGGCTCGAACACGACGTCGATGGCCTTACGCGTCCGCTCCGCGCTCGACTGCATCAGATGGGTGTAGGTCCGCAGCGCGAACCC
>JBKPRV010000427.1:0-10624 GCA_046734715.1 Actinomycetota bacterium
GGCCGCTACAGCGCCCTCCCCCCACTCGAGGCGCTCGATCCCCGGCGCCGGGCCTGGGCCGAGCGCCTGGGCGGCGAGGGCGCGACCTGGGTCCCGCCGGTCGAGCACGGAGCCCTCTACGTGGCCGACGGGCGGGTCGACGCCTGCGTGCAGCTGGGCGGCGGCCCGTGGGACTTCGCCGCCCTGGCGCTCATCGTGACCGAGGCCGGTGGAGCCTTCAGCGACCTGACCGGCGGCGCGGACATCTACGGGGGCGGCCCCGCCCTGTTCTCCAACGGACGGGTCCACCGCGCCGCTCTGACCGCGCTCGGTGGCAGCGCGGGGATGAACGAGGGGTAGCGCGCGGTTGGCTCGCGCGGGCGCTACAACGGTGTCATGAGCGAGCGTCCTCTGTCGGCCATCGTTCTCGCCGCCGGGCAGGGCACGCGCATGCGTTCGGCCCGACCCAAGCCCCTGCACCGCCTGTGCGGCCGCCCCCTGGTGCGGTACGTGCTCGACGCGGTGGGTGGGTCCGGTGCCGACCTGGCGGTGGTGGTCGTCGGCCATGCCGCCGAGCGGGTGATCAAGACCCTCCAGCAGGAGCCGGGCCCGGTCCCCCTCGAGTTCGTGGAGCAGCGGGTCCAGCGGGGGACCGGCGACGCGGTGGCGGTGGGCCTCACCGGCCTGCCCGACGACGACGACGCCGATGAGGGCGACGTCATGGTGCTGCCGGGCGACACCCCGCTCGTGAGAGCCGAGACCCTCTCCGCCCTGGTCATGGAGCACCGCCTGTCGGGCGCGGCGTGCACCCTGCTCACGGCCCGCCCCGACGATCCGCGGGGCTACGGCCGCGTGATCCGGGACAAGGACGGCCGGGTGCGCCGCATCGTCGAGCACCGCGATGCCTCGGCCGAGGAGCTGGCCATCGACGAGATCAACACCTCGATCTACGTCTTCCGGCGGGGCCTGCTGTCCCCGGCCCTGCGCCGCATCACGCCCGACAACTCCCAGGGTGAGCTGTATGTCACCGACGTGGTCGAGGTGCTGGCCGCGGCCGGCCACCCCGTGGTGTCGTTGGTGGCCGAGGACGCGCAGGAGACCGAGGGCGTCAACGATCGCGCCCAGCTGGCGGCGACCGAGGCCGAGCTGTGCCGCCGCACCAACCGCGCGTGGATGGAGGCCGGCGTCACCATCGTCGACCCTTCCGCCACCTACATCGACGTGACCGTGGCCCTGGCGCCCGACGTGACGCTGTTCCCCGGCACGATCCTGCGGGGCGCCACCACGGTGGGCGCCGGCAGTGAGATCGGCCCGTCGGCGCGGCTCAGCGACACCCGGGTCGGCGAGCGGTGCATCGTGAGCGAGACCGTGGCCACCCACGCCGAGATCGGCGACGACGCCGTCGTAGGGCCCTACGCGGTGCTCGAGCCGGGGGCGAGGGTGGGTTCGGGGGCCCGAACAGGGCCGTTCTACACTGGAGGGACCGGTTAGGGCACCCGCCGCCGGGAGTCGGGGAAGAGGATCGATGGAGCTCATCACCAAGAAGAAGCTGCACCTCGTGTCCGGCAGGGCCAACCTCCCCTTGGCCGAGGAGATAGCGGGCTGCTTGGGCGTCGAGCTGGGTGACGCCAACATCGAGGACTTCTCCAACGGCGAGATCCACTGCCGCTTCGGCGAGTCCGTGCGCGGCATGGACGTCTTCATCATCCAGAGCCACGGCGCCAGCGGCCACCTGTCGATCAACGACGCCATCCTGGAGCACCTGCAGATGGTGGACGCGGCCCGGCGCGCCTCCGCCAAGCGCATCACCGCCGTCATGCCCTTCTACGGCTACGGCCGGCAGGACCGCAAGGCCGAGCCCCGCGAGCCCATCACCGCCAAGCTCGTGGCCAACATGTTCACCGCGGCCGGGGCCGGCCGGCTGCTGTCGGTCGACCTCCACAGCGGCCAGATCCAGGGCTTCATCGACAACCCCTTCGACCATCTCACCGCCATGCCCGTGCTGGTCGACTACCTGCGCCAGCACATGGGCGACGACCTGGTGGTGGTGTCACCCGACGCGGGTCGGGTCAAGGCGGCCGAGCGCTACGCCAACGTCCTCCACGCGGACCTGGCCATCGTGCACAAGCGTCGGGTCAAGGGAGCCATGAACACCGTCGAGGCCAAGGAGGTCGTCGGCAAGGTCGAGGGCCGTACCTGCGTGCTGGTCGACGACATGATCGACACCGGCGGCACCCTGGTGGCCGCGGCCGAGCAACTGGTCGAGCAGGGCGCCAGCCAGGTGTGCGCGGCCGCCACCCACGGCGTGCTCTCGGGCCCGGCGATCGACCGCATCAAGAACTCGGTCATCACCAAAGTGGTGGTCACCAACACCCTGCCGCTCCCGCCGGAGAAGCAGATCGACAAGCTCGAGGTGCTGTCGGTGGCCCAGATCATCGCCGACGCCATCGACGCCGTGTTCGAGGACACCTCGGTGAGCGGGATCTTCGGCGGGGCCAACGAGAGCTGACCGCGCTCGGGGGATTGCCGGGTCCCCACGGGGCGCCGCTAGGCTGTCCCGTCCCCACGCTCGATGCGCTCCGGCGCGACGTCAGAAGTAGGAGATCCCGATGGCTGACGACATCACCCTGGTGGCCGAGGTCGGCCGCCCCACCGGCACGTCCGCGTCCCGCCGCCTCCGGGCCACCGGGAAGGTGCCCGCCGTGCTCTACGGCCGGGGCGCCGAGCCCCAGGCGATCACCGTGGACTGGCGCGAGCTGCGCGTCGCCCTCACCACCGAGAAGGGCCTCAACGCGCTGATCAACCTCACGGTCAACGGCAGCACCACGCCCGCCATCGTCAAGGAGATGCAGCGCCACCCCGTGCGCCGCGACGTCCTGCACATCGACTTCCTGGCCGTCGACGTGGACAAGCCCATCGCCACCGACGTGCCCATCGTGATGGAGGGCGAGGCCACCCTCGTCTACCGCGAGCAGGGCGTGGTCGACCAGGTGATGAACGCCATCATCGTGCACGCCAAGCCCGACCGCATCCCCGGGCACCTGTCGATCGACATCTCCGAGCTGGAGATCGGCCACACCCTCACCGTCGCCGACCTGGTCCTCCCCGAGGGCGTCACCATCGACGCCGACCCCGAGGAGACCGTCGTCACCGCCCAGCTCACCAGCCTGGCCCTGGCCGAAGAGGAAGAGGGCGAAGAGGGCGAAGAGGGTGAAGAGGGCGAAGAGGGCGAAGAGGGTGAGTCGGCCGAGGGCGAGGGCGGCCAGGCCGCCCGGGGCGAGAGCGAGTAGGCGCCTCCTCGCGCCCGCCGGCCATGACGCTGTTCGGACGGCGGGGTGCCGCGGCCGAACGCCGCGGCACTCCGGCCGACCTGCTGGTCGTGGGGCTGGGCAACCCCGGCAGCGAGTACCAGGCGTCGCGCCACAACGTGGGCGCCGAGGTGATCGAGCTGCTGGCCCAGCGCCACGGGGGCACGCTCAAGCGCACCCGCGAGCGGGCGCTGGTGGCCGAGGTTCGCATCGAGGACGACCGGGTGGCGCTGGCCTTCCCCCAGACCTACATGAACCTGTCGGGCGAGGCGGTGGCGCTGTTGGTCAAGCGGCACGGCATCACCGATCCCGAGCGCATCGTCATCGTCCACGACGAGCTGGACCTGCCCCTGGGGCGCGTCCAGATCAAGCGGGGTGGCGGCCTGGCCGGGCACAACGGGCTGCGCTCCATCAAGGCCCACCTGCACACCGACGAGTTCGTGCGGGTGCGCATCGGGGTGGGCAAGCCGGTGACCAAGGAGCAGGGCGCCGACCACGTGCTGCGGCGCCCTGCCAAGCGCGACCGGCTGGAGCTCGACGTGTCGGTCAACGAGGCGGCCGACGCGGTCGAGCTGATCCGCTCGGAGGGCGTGGACGCGGCCATGAACCGGGTCAATACGCGGCGATAGCCCGCTCCTCTCGGGCCGCGGCCCGCTGCTCGGCCAGCCACCACTGGCGGACCACGATGGCCGCCACCACCACGGTGAACAGCTCACCGGTTCCCCAGAACAGGCCGGCGGCGGTGCGCTGGTCCGACAGCAGGGGATAGGCCTCGGGCGCCACCGGCCGTCTGGCGGACAGCAGCGCCAGCCCCACCACCGCGTGGAACGGGACGGCCACGAGCAGCGCCAGCAGCCGGGCCGCGAACGGCGGACGCCCGGGCAGGGGGTCCACCCCCACCAGCACGGCGAGGAACAGCGTCCCCGCCAGGACCACGTGCGCATGGACGGCCAGGTGGACCGCCTCGTTGCGAGCCGAGGCTTCCAGCAGGGGCGTCAGATAGATGGCGACGAGCCCGCCGCCGAACAGGGACCAGGCCACGACCGGGTGGGTGAGCACATGCGCCGGCCGGCTGCGCAGTGCCTGCCGGACCCCCTTGCGGGTCGCCGGTCCCGCGGTCTGCAGCACCAACGTCAGCGGCGCCGCCAGCACGATCAGCAGCGGCAGCGCCAGCCCCAGCAGCGTGTGCTGCACCATGTGGACCCATAGCCGGTCGTCCTCGTACCGCGCCACCCCCGACTGCGTCGCCACGACGGCCACGGCCAGCGCCCCGGCCAGCGCCGCGCTCCGCCCCGGCGACCACCGCCGACCCCGCCGAGCCAGGTCCCGCACCCCCCGCGAGTACAACGCCCCCACCAGCACCACCGGCACCAGCGCGACAGCATCGACCCGCCAACCGAGAACCAGGTCACCGACGTCGGGCGCAGCCACCGCCCCCGACGGTACCCGTGGGTCCCGACAGGCGCCTGCCCCGCCCAGCCCTTCGCACCGCCCGTCGCCTTCGGGGCCGCTTGAGCGTTCGCCTCGCACTCGCCGCGCCCGCCCGTGCCGCCGGCAGTTCGCCGCGCCCGCCCCTAGGCGCCGATCGACCCAGCCGGCGCGTGCCGATCGGGAGCCGCGCCTACGCACTCTGCTGCGCGGTTGGCCTCTGGATCCCGGCAGGCGCGTGTCTGGGTCGCCGGCGTGCGTCCCGCACGGCGGGTCGCGGCTCTGCTACAACGGCAGCCGTGTCGGTGACCGAGCAGCCGACTCCTTCCCCCACACCGGCGCCCGGCTCGCCGCCTGACCAGGCGCCCGCGGGCCCGTCCGTGCTGGGCGTGGGGGTGATCGTGTGGCTGGCGTCGGAGCTGATGTTCTTCGCCGGCCTGTTCGCGGCGTACTTCACGCTGCGGGCGGTCAACGACGTGTGGCCGGCCGAGGGCGTGGAGCTGGAGACGGCCCGCACCTTCGCCGCCACCCTGGTGCTGGTGGCGTCGAGCGGGGCCATCAACTTCGCGGTGGTCGCCGCCAAGCGGGGCGATCGGCGCGGCGCCGCCCGGTGGCTGGGCATCACCGCCCTCATGGGCGCGGTGTTCCTCACCAACCAGCTGGTCGAGTACGTGCAGGCCGACTTCCGCATCGACGACCACGCGTACGGCTCGATGTTCTACCTGATGACCGGCTTCCACGGCCTGCACGTGCTGGCCGGGCTGGTGTTCATGGGCGCGGTGGTGATCGCCATCGTCGGGGCGTCCCGGGCGCCCACCTACGAGACGGTCGAGGTGTGCGCGTACTACTGGCACTTCGTCGACGTCGTCTGGGTGGTGATGTTCACGACCATCTACCTGGTGCGATGACCGGCCGACTCCACCGGTTGCTGGTGGCCGCGCCGCTGCTGGTGACCGCGCTCGCAACCCCGCTGGCGGTGGCGGCCTCGCCCGACCAGGACGGGGGCGACGATCAGCTGGCCCAGGGCCGGGAGCTGTACCTCACCGGCTGCTCCAGCTGCCACGGGCCGGACGGCGAGGGGGTGGACGCCCCCAGCGGCCTCCGCGGCCCGTCGCTCATCGAGGCGGGCGAGGCCGGGGCCTATTACTACCTGTCGACCGGCCGCATGCCCCTGGCGAGCAGCGAGGAGCAGCCCACCCGCAAGGACCCCGCCTACACGCCGGAGCAGATCGACGCCCTCGTCGCGTACATCGCCTCGCTCGACCACGGGCCCGACCTGCCCGACGTCGATGCGAGCCAGGGCGACGTGGCCGACGGTGGGGTGATCTTCCGGGCCAACTGCCAGGCGTGCCACAGTGCGTCGGGGTCGGGCGGTGCGCTGAGCTACGGGCGGGCCGCGCCGCGCCTGTCCGTCTCGACGCCGCTCCAGGTCGGCGCGGCCGTGCGCAGTGGCCCCGGGCAGATGCCCGTGTTCGGGCCCGAGGTCATCACCGACGATCAACTGAACGACCTCGCCAGCTACGTCGAATACCTACAGGACCCGTCCGATCCGGGAGGCATCCCCATCGGTCGCACCGGGCCCATCCCCGAGGGCTTCGTCGCCTGGCTCATCGCCCTCCCCGCGCTGCTGGCCCTCGTGGCGTGGATCGGCACCCGCAGCCCCATCCGCCGGGCCGGCCACGCGGCCCCGGCGACCGCCACCACGACCGCCACCACGGCGGCACCGGCGAGCGCCACCACGACCGCCACCTCCACCGCCGAGGGTGAGGATGACTGACCTCATCGAGCCGGACGTCACCGGCCCCGACGGTGCCGGGCCCGATCGCGAGGCACGCGGGCGCCGGGTAGAGCTCACGTCGGCCGCCTGCTTCGTGGTGGCCACGCTGGCCTCGATCGCGCTGGCGGTCGTGTACTGGCAGGGCGGCCAGCCCCAGGCCGAGGGCGTGCTGCTGGCCGTGTCGCTCGGGGGCATCGGGACCGGGATCGTCCTGTGGGCGAAGCAGTTCATGCCCTCCGACGAGGTGGCCGAGGATCGCCACCCGCTCCAGTCCAGCGAAGCGGAGATCGCCGAGTTCAGCGCCGACTTCGAGGCCGGGCAGTCGACTCTGGGCCGGCGCCGGATCCTGGTCGCCACGGCCGGCGGGGCGTGCGCGGCGCTGGGTGTCGCGCTGGTGTTCCCCGTTCGCTCGTTGGGCCCGCGCCCGGGGCGGGGCCTCAAGGAGACGCCCTACCGCAACGCGCCGATCCGGGTCGTGCTCGAGTCAGGCAACCCGGTGCGCCCGGCGGACCTGGAGGTCGACGGGTTCATCACGGTGTGGCCGCGCGGGCACACGGACGCGGCCGACGCCTCCACCCTGCTGATCCGCTATCGGCCGGACCAGGGCTTCGAGCCCGTCGAGGGGCGCGAGGACTGGACCGTCGACGACATCGTCGCCTACTCCAAGCTCTGCACCCACGTCGGCTGCCCGGTGGGGCTGTACCAGGCGCAGCTCGGGCTGCTCCTGTGCCCCTGCCACCAGTCGACCTTCGACGTCATGGAGGGCGCCCGGCCGATCTTCGGCCCCGCGGCCCGGCCGCTGCCCCAGCTGCCCCTGGCCCTGGACGATGAGGGCTTCATCATCGCCACCGGCGACTTCTCCGCCCCGGTCGGGCCCGGCTTCTGGGACCGGGGCCGGTGAGCGGCGTGCCCGCTCCGGAGGCGCCGCGCCGGCGACGGCGCGGCCCGGAGCACCTGCTCACCCACCGGCTGGCCCGCTGGGTCGACAGCCGGTTGGGCACGGCCAAGCTGGCCCGCACCGCCCTCAACAAGGTGTTCCCCGACCACTGGTCGTTCATGCTGGGCGAGCTGGGCCTGTACTGCTTCATCGTGCTGGTGCTGACGGGCGTCTACCTCACGTTCTTCTTCGACCCCAGCTTGAACCAGGTGGTCTATCGCGGCAGCTACGGCCCGCTGCGGGGCGTGGAGATGACCGAGGCCTACCGCTCGGCGCTGGAGCTCAGCTTCGACGTCCGGGCCGGGCTGGTGATGCGCCAGATCCACCACTGGGCCGCCCTGCTGTTCCTCGCCTCGCTGGGCGTGCACCTGGCCCGGGTGTTCTTCACCGGGGCCTTCCGCCGGCCGCGGGAGCTGAACTGGATCATCGGCTGCACGCTGCTCATCCTGGCCATGCTCAACGGGCTGTTCGGCTACTCGCTGCTGGACGACCAGCTGTCGGGGACCGGGCTGCGCATCGTCTACTCGATCACCCTGTCGATCCCGCTGGTCGGGACGTGGCTGGCCTCGCTGCTGTTCGGGGGCGAGTTCCCCGGGCCGGACATCATCTCGCGCCTCTACGTCATCCACATCCTGCTGGTCCCGGCCGTGATCGTCGGGCTGCTGACCGCGCACCTGGCCATCCTCGTGCGCCAGAAGCACACCCACTTCCCGGGGCCGGGCCGGCGGGACGACAACGTGGTGGGTGAGCGCATGTGGCCCACCTACGCAGCCAAGGCGCTGGGGCTGTTCTTCCTCACCTCCGCGCTGCTGGCCTTCCTGGGAGGGGTCTTCCAGATCAACCCCATCTGGATCTACGGCCCGTTCGATCCCGCCGAGGTGTCGGCGGCCAGCCAGCCGGACTGGTACATGGGCTGGCTCGACGGCGCCTTGCGCATCATGCCCGGATGGGAGATCCGCGCCTTCGGGTTCGAGATCCCGAACCCGTTCTTCCCCGGGGTGCTGCTGGCGGGCCTGACCTTCGGCCTCCTGTACGCCTGGCCCTTCCTCGAGGCCCGGGTGACCCGGGACTACGCCGAGCACCACCTGCTGGACCGGCCCCGGCAGCGGCCGGTCCGCACCGCCCTCGGCATGGCCACGGTCTCGTTCTACACGGTGCTGTTCCTGGGCGGGGCGGCCGACGTGCTGGCGGCCACGTTCGGGCTCTCGGTCAACGCCATCCTGTGGACCTTCCGCTTCCTGTGCCTGCTGGCGCCGCCCCTGGTCGGCTGGGTGACCTACCGGCTGTGCAAGGAGCTGTCGGCCCGCGACGGCGTCCCCACCGCCTCGAAGGTCACTGTGGGTCAGATTCCGAGGCGGCTTCGCCACCGGGAGGAGCGGAAGGAAGCCGAGCCGGAGTCCCAGCCCCTGCGTTCCTGACAGAAATCTCTCAGCAACTTCTCGACAGTTGTTGCGACAACCAGTCGCTATTCGCGCGGAAGTGGGGGAGAATCGTGGGCATGAGGGGGAAGCCGCCGCTCCTCGCACTCGTTGCGCTCGCCTCGGTGTTGGCGGTGAGCGGCTGTGGCTCCGGTTACCAGTACATCAAGAACGACGACCTCGGGGTCTACGCCCGCCTGCCCGATGGCTGGGCGGTGTACGACGAGACGGACCTCCACCCCGATGCCAGCGAGCGTGACCTGGAGCGGCTGGGCCAGGTGCAGTGGGTCCGTACGTTCCACGGCGGCAACGGTGACCACGCCGTGGAGCTCTCGAACACGACGGGCAACCCGGTGCCCTCGGGTGTGGTGCTGATCCAGGTGATCCCGCCGCGGGCCCGCGAAGTGCTCGACCTCAGGACCATGCGAGGACTCGGCGACGACAGCATGGATCCGCTCACCCTCGAGCAGAACCCGCCCCCGACGGGACAGACCTTCAGCGTGATCCAGGACGAGCCCGTCACCATGGACGGGGGTTACAGCGGCCTCCACACCGTCTACGCGGTGACCAACCCCGGGCAAGGGCCGTACGTCGTCGACCAGACCGTGCTCCGCAACTCGGCGTCGACGGCCATGGTCGAGTTCATCGTGAGCTGCACCGAGGAGTGCTACTTCGAGACCTACAAGGACGAGATCGCTGATCTCGTCGACTCGTGGACCATCCAGGAGGTGCGGTCGTGACCACCCCGACGCCGGAACAGCCGGGCGAGGCTGCAGACGTGCCGCAGGATGCGCCCGTCATGACCGAGCCGGCGGTCCCGACCAGGATCGTGCACGAGGCGAGGCCCAAGGAAGAGGCCAAGACCCGCCGGCCCATGGCCCGGTGGGACCGGGTCAAGTTCCTGATCCTGATCTTCGCCCTGTTCTGGTTCTTCGTGTGGGCGGAGTACGCCGACGCCAACCCGTTCAACACCATCGGCGACGCCGTGCGGGACACCTTCCAGTCCAAGTGGTTCCTGGAGGTGCTGTTCGGCGTCGAGGTGATCCGCCAGATCCACTACCTGATCTCCGAGCGCTCCGAGCGATATCACCGGTTCTGGACCAAGTCCGTCTTCGGTCGCATCAACAAGCGCACCGGGAGGATGAACGACTACACGCGCTTCCGCATGTCGCGGGCGTTCAAGGTCGTCCTGGCGATCGTGGTGATCAGCATCATCGCCGGCACCATCTACGACGTGCCACCGGCCACGGCGTTGGTGGAGCTGCCGTCGCGGGTGTGGGGCTTCCTGCCGCTGGTGCTGCAGCTCCTCCTGTTCATGACCTTCGCCATCGGCCAGATCTTCGCCATCTTCTACTTCATGTCCCGCGGCGGCGTGGACACCTACATGCCCGAAGAGGTCGAGAAGCGCTTCAGTGACGTCTGGGGCCAGGACCACGTCCTCGACCGGGTCAAGGAGAACGTGGTCCTGATGGAGAAGCCGGACCTGATCGAGGAGAAGGGCGGCCAGGTGCCGTCCGGCCTCCTGCTCTACGGGCCTCCCGGGACCGGTAAGTCGCTCATGGCCGAGGCGGTGGCGGGCGAGACCGGCAAGCCCTTCGTGTCGGTCGACCCCGGTGCCTTCATCAACATGTTCATGGGCGTCGGCATCCTCAAGGTGATGGCGCTGTTCCGCAAGCTGCGGCGGCTCGCGCTCCGATACGGCGGCGTGATCGTGTTCTTCGACGAGGCCGACTCGCTCGGCAGTCGGGGCGGCGCGGTCACCGGCCCCGTCCAGATC
>JBKPRV010000428.1:0-7073 GCA_046734715.1 Actinomycetota bacterium
GCCCTGCGCGGCGCCCTGGCGGCGCACCGGGGCGGGCTGGGCTGGGGCCTGGAGACGACCATCACCACCGCCCCGGCGGCGTGCATGGCCGCCGGGCTGGGCGCCTACGACGTGGCCGAGCAGATCCTGGCCGAGCTGCCGTTCACGCCGGGGGACGACGACCAGACCTGGGCGCTGGAAGCGGGCACGGCCCGGGCGCTGATGGCGCTGGGCCGGGGACGGCCCGCCGACGCCGAGCGCCACGCCTTCACCGTGCTCGACCTGGCGCGGCGGGAGGGCCAGCTGCCTCGGGTGGCCATCGCGCTGGAGCTGCTGGCCTGCACGTCCGCCGACGCCGAGCGCGCCGCGCGGCTGGCGGCGGCCGCGGCCCGGATCCGGGACGAGACCGGCTACACGCTCCGCGCCGCGGTGGTGACGGACGCACTGAGCCGGCTGCCGGAGGCCGAAGGCGCGGCGCTCGACTGGGAGGAAGCCGCCGCCTGGGCGCTGCGGGGGAGAGGGGAGCGGGGCCGGCCCGCCTTCGGGTGGGACGGCCTCACCCCCACCGAGGCGGCGGTCGTCGACCTGGTGGCCGAGGGGCTCAGCAACCCGCGCATCGCCGAGCGGTTGCTGGTCGAGGTGTCCACCGTCAAGACCCACCTCCACCACGTGTTCCGCAAGCTGGGCGTGACCACCCGGGCACAGCTGGCCGCGGCGGCCACCGAGCGCCGGGCGGGTCAGGCGAGCTGACGGGCGATGGTGCCGGTGTCGTAGTAGACGCGGGCGCCGATCAGCCGCTCGCCGTCGAAGGCGAAGATGATGGCGCTGCGGCACCGGAAGTGCCGCCCGGTGGCCTCGAAGTCGGGGCCCGAGCCCAGGTGCGTGCCCGACATCCACACTTCGCAGACCACCGCGTCGTCGCCGTGGTGCACCTCGGTCACCTCGAAGCGGAGGTCGGGGAAGTAGCGGCGCGTCACCTCCCAGTAGTGCCGCACCTCGTCGATCCCGTCGTACACGCGCTGGTTGCCGATGAGCTCGTAGCGCGGGTAGTCGAAGCACGCCAGCGCCGTTGCCATGTCGTTGGCGTTTTGCGCGTCGAGCAGGCGGCGCAGCGTGTGCTCGCGGCGCTCCTGGAGCTTGAGGCCTATGGGGGTCACGTCGGGCACAGGCGGCCCTCCGGACTTTCTCTACTCGAGCAGGTCCGGCTGCTCGTGGACGATCTTGTCGTAGAGCGGCTGGAAGCTGAGCCAGCCGGCCAACCTCCCGCCCACCTGAGACTGCGTCTGGCGGGCGCACTCGTCGTCGATGGAGATGGGGTCGCCGGCGGCCTCGGCCATGAGCTGCACGTGGCAGGTGCGCTCCATGGTGATGTACCACCACGCCGCCTCGTCGACGGTCGTGCCTACGGTGAGCAGGCCGTGGTTGCGGAGGATGGCCGCCTTGTTGTCGGCCAGGGCGTGGGCGATGCGCTTGCCCTCCTCCACGTCGAGCACCACGCCGGTGAAGTCGTCGAACAGCGCGTGGTCCTCGTAGAAGGCGCACGAGTCCTGGGTGAGCGGGGACAGCGTCTTGCCCAGCGTGGAGAACGCCCGGCCGTAAGGCGAGTGGGTGTGGGCCGCGGAGTTCACGTCGGGCCGTGCCGCATGGATCTGGCTGTGGATGGCAAAGGCGGCCGTGTTCACCGGCCAGTCGCCCTCGACCACCTCGCCCTCGTGGTCGACGAGGATGAGGTCGGACGCCCGGATCAGCCCGAACGACATGCCGAAGGGGTTGACCCAGAACAGCTCGGGATGCTCGGGGTCACGGCCGGTCAGGTGGCCGGCCACGCCCTCGTTGAAGCCGAACTTGTCGAACAGCCGAAAGGCTGCGGCCATGCGCTGCTTCATGTGGGTCCGTGCCTCGTCGGGGGACGAGAACTTCGGGTACTGGTGGGGTCGGCGGTCGGACATGGTCGTCTCTCCCGGTCGCGTACGGCGTTGTCAGTCTAAGGCCGGCGCCCACGTCGGGGCCGGGGACAGCTCGTCCCACAGCACCCGATGCTCGGCGCCGGGGTCGGACTCGACCGCCACCTCGCGGTCGAGCACGCAGGTCAGGCGCTGGCCGGTGTCGTACGCCGGCCACTCCAGGTCCTCATGCGCGGGGCTGCCGGTGCGGGCGGCCGTGACCCAGGCCTGGGCCGTGCGCCCGGCCAACGCGTGGCTGCCCTCGTCGATCCCGCCCAGCAGCATGTCCACGCCGCGCCGGTCCAGGTTGTCGAACACGAAGGGCACGTCGATGGCGTGGCACGCGCCCAGCGCGGGCGAGGCGTAGTCGAACCGGTACATCGACACCGGCGCGTGGGCCAGCTGGGCCGACGCCAGCCGGATGGCGGGGATGCGGAACACGTGGTCGGTCATGATCGAGCACATGACGGCGTCGGGGCTCGTGTCGCTGGCACCGGACCGGTAGGCGTCGATCACGTCGGCGGCGCGGTCGCCGGCCAGCGGCGCCACCCGGCGCTGCAGCTGGTCCTCGGTCATGGCGCCCGCGGTGCGGACGCGGATGTGGAACAGGTTCCACTCCTCGGCCGTCGACCCGATCACCAGCGGCACGCCGGCCGCGCTGCCGCCGTGCACCGCCGCGAGTGCGGGTCGCGGCAGGACGGTCCCGTCGACCACCGGCTGGAAGGTGAGCCGGCCCGCTGGGGGACCCTCGCCGTCGGAGTGGGCCAGGCTGCGCCCCGCCTCCACGGCCGCCTGGGCCGCCAGCAGCGCGTCGACCGGAGCGGCCAGGAGCCCTTCCACGGAGCTGGGCGAGAGGTCGAGGGCGGCGAGCATCCGGCCGGTCGCCCACTCGGCGGCGTCGGGCGTGTGGCTGTGGGCGGCGGCCCCGCTCTGGGCGATGGCGCCGTGGAACAGGCCGGCGGCCGTGGGCGTGCCGAGCAGGGTGCCCACGCTCATGCCCCCGGCGGACTCGCCGAAGATGGTGACGTTGGCGGGGTCGCCGCCGAAGGCGTTGATGTTGTCGCGCACCCACTCGAGCGCCATCACCTGGTCGCGGATCCCGTTGGCCCCCGAACCCGCGAAGGTCGGGTCGAGGTGGCTCAGGTGGAGGAAGCCGAGCGCCCCGAGCCGGTAGTTGATGGTGACCACGACGACGTCGCCGCGGAGGACCAGGTTGGTGCCGTCGTACCAGGGCACGCTGCCCGCGCCGGACGTGAACCCGCCGCCGTGGATCCACACCATGACCGGGCGGGCGCGCTCGTCGGCCGCGGGCGTGAACACGTTGAGCACGAGGCAGTCCTCGCCCTGCGGTCGCTCCTGCGCGCCCACCAGCGCCTCGGTGAACCCGGAGTTCTGGGGCGCGGTGACGCCGAACTGGGTGGCATCGCGGACCTCGGGCCAGGGCTCGACCCGCCGGGGGGCTCGGAAGCGCCCGGCCTGGGCGTAGGGGATGCCGCGGAACTGCAGCACACCCCGCTTCTCCAGGCCCTGCACGGGGCCGGACGGTGTGTCGACGATCACAACCACAGACGCTACCCGAGAACTTGACCCCGGGGTCAGGTCTCCGGATCGTCCAGGGGAAGACGTTTGACGCGCCGCAAGGGTGATGGGAGCGTGGCGGCTGCACCGCGGAGGGTGCGGGGAGGGGAGCGACAACATGGTCCTGACGCACGTGCGCCGCGCCGCGCTGGTCGCCGCGCTCGTGGCCGCCTGCCTGCCCGCAGCCGGCGGGGGAGCGGCGTCGCCCGCGATGCAGGCCCCGCGGGAGCGCCGGGCGCCCCGGCTCACCGTGCTGTCGAGCGACGCCGACAAGGTCACCGGCGGCGACGCGCTGGTCGAGGTGCTGGTGCCGCGGGGCGCCGCCCGGCACCTGGCGCTGTCCCTCAACGGCGCCGACGTGACGCCGGTGCTGACCGAGATCGAGCCCCGCCGGTTCGTCGGCGTGGTGCGCGGCCTGTCCGAGGGCGAGAACCTGCTGGTGGCCAGCACGCACGGGCCCACGGCCGCGCTCATGCCCATCAGCGACAGCGATCTCCTCACCGACCACCGGCTCGCGGGCCCGGTGTTGTCGGGGCCGCACCAGCAGCCGTTCTACTGCGAGACGGTGGCCGCCGGGCTCGGCGACGCCCTCGATGCCGACTGCTCCGCGCCCACCCAGGTCGTCTACCGCTACCGGACCACGGCCGGGCTGTTCGCCCCGCTGGCGGACCCCACGGCGCGGCCCGCCGACCTCGCCACGGTCACCGTCGGCGGGGTGCCGATGCCGTACATCGTCCGGCTGGAGCGGGGGGTCATCAACCGGGGCCTGTACGAGATCGCGGCGCTGTACGACGGCGCCGATCCCGCCCCCGGGCGGCCCGAGCAGGGCTGGAACAGCAAGCTGGTCATGACCTTCGGCGGCGGCTGCAACGTCGGCTACCACATGGGCGACGAGACCGCCGGGGCCCTCAACGACCTCGCGCTGAGCCGCGGCTACGCGGTGGCATCCAACAGCCTGCTGGTGAACGAGACCAACTGCAGCCCGGTGATCGCGGCCGAGACGGCCATGATGACCAAGGAGCGGGTCGCCGAGGTCTACGGGCCCATCACCCACACCATCGGCATGGGCGCCTCGGGCGGGGCGATCCAGCAGCACACCATCGCGCACGCCTACCCCGGCATCCTCGACGGGCTGCTGCCGTCGGCCAGCTTCCCCGACGCCTTCACCAACTCCGCGCCCGCCGACTGCGCCCTGCTGCTGCGCTACCTGGCCACGCCGGCCGGAGCGCAGCTCACCGACGCCCAGCGCCAGGCCATCGGCGGCCACCGCACCTTCGGGAGCTGCCAGTCGTGGGCGGCGTCGTTCGCCAACCGCATCGATGCCCAGGCCGCGTGCCCCGACATCGTCCCCGACGAGACCATCTACGACCCGGTGACCAACCCGACCGGCGTGCGCTGCAACCTCACCGAGCACGTCCGCACGCAGCTCGGCGTGGACGACGACGGCTTCGCCCCCGCGCTGTACTCGAACGACGGGGTGCAGTACGGGCTGCGGGCGCTGCAGGACGGGACGCTCGGCGTCGACGCCTTCCTCGACCTCAACGCCGGCATCGGCGGCTACGACCGCAACGGCAAGCCGCAGGCCGAGCGCAGCCTGCCCGACCCGCGGGCCATCGCCCGCGTGGTGGAGACCGGCCTGTCGGCGGCCGGCACCGGGGGACTGGCGTACACGCCCACCATCGACCTGCGCACCTACACCGACGCATTCCCCGACATCCACACGTCGTACTGGTCGGTCGCCCTGCACGAGCGGCTCGTGGGTGACGGGGTCGATCCCCGCATCCACGTCCGCTGGATCGCCGCCCGGGGCGTCAACCGGCAGGCCGACGCGCTGGACGCCATGGAGGCGTGGCTCAGCGCCATCGAGGCGGACCACCGCCGCGGGACCCCGATCGAGGTGGCGGTGCGCAACCGGCCGCCGGCCGCGTCCGACGGTTGCTGGACCTCGGCCACGGCGTCCAAGATCAACGACATCGAGGCCTGCTACGCCGGACCGTTCCCGATCGCCGCCGACCCGCGCATCGTGGCCGGCGGCCCGGTCGCCAGCGACGTGGTGTGCCAGACCGCCCCGCCCGAGCCGGAGGATTACGAGGTGACGTTCGACGCCGAGCAGTGGGCCCGCCTGGAGGCCATCTTCCCCCGAGGGGTGTGCGACTGGTCGGCGCCGGGGGTGGCGGCGGACGCCCGGTTCGCCGGCCCCTGGCAGAGCTACGGGTCGACGCCATGAGCGACGACGCCACCCGTGACATCGCGACCTGGAAGGGCTTCGAGGGACCGCCCCCGACCGTCATGCCGTCGCCCCGCTGGGTGCGGGTCAAGGCGGGGGAGACGGTGATCGCCGACAGCCGCCGCGCCCAGTTGCTGGCCTGGTATGGGCCGGGGCGGCTGCCGACGTACTGCTTCCCGGAGGCCGACGTGCGTACGGACGTGCTGCAGCCCGCGGCCGAGGGTGAGGGCGAGGGTTTCCTGGCCCCGTACGACGTCCTGACGGGCGATCTGACGGTCTCCGGCGGTGCCACCCGGTTCCGGGGCGTGCCCGACGACCTGGCGGCCCTGGAGGGCCACTGGACCTTCGCCTGGGACAGGGGGCTCACGTGGCTGGAGGAAGCCACCGAGGTCCACGTGCACGCCCGGGACCCGTCCAAGCGGGTCGACGTCGTGCCCAGCGAGCGCCACGTGGAGGTCATGATCGACGGCCAGCTGGTGGCCTCGTCCCACCGCCCGAACGCCCTGTTCGAGACCTGGCTCCCGACCCGCTGGTACCTGCCGCCGGAGGACGTCCGCCAGGACCTCCTCGTCCCCACCACGACGGCCACCCGGTGCCCCTACAAGGGCACGGCCCGCTACTGGTCGGTCCTGGTGGGCGACAAGGAGCACCGCGACATCGTCTGGTCCTACCCGGATCCCATCCCGGAGTGCCCCGGTGTCCGGGGCCTCCTGTGCTTCTTCAACGAGAAGGTCGACCTCATCATCGACGGCGAGCCCCAACCCCGGCCGCTGTCACCCTGGTCCTGACGGCCCGCCTCCGTTCCGCCGTTCCGCGCCCCCGACAGCGTGAGGCGAAGCCGCGGTAGTAGCGAGGTGCGCAGTCCCGAAACGCCTCGTCGAGACTCTCCTCCGATCTTCATCCGGCAACGGACACACAGCGTTGTCCCTGAGCCGGCGTTCGGGGCATCGGCTGCCGGTGTGGGTGGTGGGGGTGTGGACGGCGGGTGGGGGCCGCCGGGGGGAATGGTGGCGTCCGAGTCCCGGTTGGAGCAGGCATGAGCCCTGGCCACACCGTCACCGTCACGCCCAGCGAGGCCCATGTGGAGGTCCGCCTCGGCGGGGAGCTGGTGGCGGCGACCGACAACGCCCTCCGCCTCGACGAGACCGGGCTGCCCGCCCGCTACTACATCCCCAAGAGCGACGTCCGCATGGACCTGCTCCAGGCGACGTCGTTCCACACCACCTGCCCGTTCAAGGGCGAGGCGTCCTACTGGAGCGCCGTGGTGGGGGGCGAGCGGCACGACGGCATCGTGTGGGCCTACGAGGAGCCGATCCCAACGGCGGCCGCCATCGCCGGGCACCTGT
>JBKPRV010000429.1:0-3399 GCA_046734715.1 Actinomycetota bacterium
TGGTGGCGCTGCGCCAGACCAACCTGGTGCGGATGCTGGCCTACTCCGGCATCTCGCAGGCCGGCTTCATCCTGGCCCCGCTGGCGGTGGTGGGCCAGATCGGCTCGACCACGCTGACGTCGGTGGTGACCTACCTGCTCATCTACGCCGCCATGAACCTCGGGGCCTTCACCGTGGTCATGGCGGTGGCCCGCCGGACCGGCTCGGCCGAGATCACATCCTTCGGGGGTCTGTTCAACTACGCCCCGTCGCTGGCCGTGCTGATGTCGGTCTTCCTGTTCTCGCTGGCCGGCATCCCCCCGCTCGGCGGCTGGCTGGCCAAGTTCGTCGCCTTCCGGGCCGTGGTCGACGCCGACACCGGCTGGGCCTACACCCTGGCGGTCGTGATGGCGGTCAACTCCGTGATCGCGCTGGCGTACTACGCCAACGTGGCCAAGGAGATGTGGATGAACCCGGCTCCCGACGGCGACCACACCCCGGTGCGGATCCCCGTCTCCCTGCGCGCCGCCCTGGCCATCACCGCCGCCCTGACCCTGGCGTTCGGCGTGACCAACTGGGCCACCGAGCTGGGCGACGCCGCAAGCTTCGTGGCCTCCGCCGTCCCTTAGCGCTTAGCTACGGGGCTGATGCCGCCGTTCGCGCCCTCGTCCGTCCGCGCCGCCGTCGCCGCCGACATCCGCCGCCACGGCCCGATCCCTCTGGACCAGGTGCTGGAGCGCGCCCTGTACGACCGGGACGGCGGCTTCTACGAGTCGGGCGGCCGCGCCGGCCGCCAGGGCGACTTCCTCACCAGCCCCGAGGTCGGCCCGCTGTTCGGCGCGGTCATCGCCCGCGCCCTGGACGCCTGGTGGCTCGACCTCGGCTCGCCCGACCCCTACGTGGTGGTAGACGCCGGCGCGGGACCCGGCACCTTGGCCCGCACCATCCTGGCGGCGGCCCCCGCGTGCGCCCCCGCCCTGCGCTACGTCCTGGTGGAGCGGTCCGCCGCCCAGCGCCGCCTCCACGCCCAGGGCCTACCCCTGGAGGACCCCGCCCTCGCCTTCGCCCCGGTCGACCCCGACACCGAAGCTCCGGTCCCCGAAGCCCCCGAGGGGCCCATCTGCGTCAGCCTCGCCGACCTCCCCCGCCTGACGGGCCCCTCGGTCGTTCTCGCCAACGAGCTCCTGGACAACCTCCCCTTCGGCCTCGCCGAGCACCGCTCGGGCGAGTGGCTCGAAGTCCGAGTCGACCTGCACACCCCCGCCTCCGGCCCGTTCCCGTCCCCCGCCGCCGGCGAAGGCTCGTTCGAGCGCCTGGTGGAGCGCCTCGTCCCTCTCGCCCCCGACCGAGCCGCGCTCCTCGACCGCCTGGTCGCCACCCCCACCGACGGTGCTCGCGTCCCCATCCAGGCCACCGCCGGCACCTGGCTCCGCGACGCCCTCGCGGTGGCCACCCCCCGGGGCCGCGTCGTCGCCATCGACTACGCCACCACGACCGCGGACCTCGCCTGCCGCCCCCAGGGCGAGTGGCTACGCACCTACGCCGCCCACCACCGCGGCGCATCCCCGCTGGCCAACCTCGGCACCCAGGACGTCACGTGCGAGGTGGCCATCGACCAACTGGCCCAGATCCGCCCCCCGACGTCGGACATGTCGCAAGCGGACTGGCTCGGCCACTGGGGCATGGACGACCTCGTCGAAGCCGCTCGCCAAGCCTGGCGCGCCCAAGCCCACGCCCCCGACCTGGCAGCCCTCGCCGCCCGCAGCCGAGTCACGGAAGCCGACGCCCTGCTCGACCCCGAGGGCCTGGGTCGCTTCCGTGTCCTGGAGTGGTTCGCCGTCAGCCGATGATCTTGTCGTAACCGGTGTCGTCGGCGTCCCTGGCTTGGCCGTTGGTCTCGAGCAGGCGTTCCAGGCCGGCGACGATGAAGTCCAGGCCGAGCTCGAACTCGTGGTCGTAGTCGACCGGCTTCATCTCGTCGAGCTGGCTCACGTACGGGAAACGTTCGGGGGAGATGGCGTCGCGCAGGGGTCGAGTCGCCTCGCCGCGGCCCGCGTTGCCTACCTGCTCGGAGACCAGGCCCAGGGTGAAGCTGGCGATCACCCCGAGGACCCGGTCGGCCAGCTCCAGCTCCAGCCCCATGCTGGTCAGCTCGGCCAGGGCTGATTCCACGAACGCGGCCGTGCCCTCCGTTATCACGGGGCGGCCGGCTACCAGGCGCACGGCGTTGGGGTGGTCCAGCAGGACCTGGCGGTACGCGGCCGCGTGGCGCCTGACGCGGTCCTGCCAGGTGCCGGGGCCCGGGACGATCAGGGGCATCTGGCGGAACACCTGCTCCACCACGCCCTCGATGAGGTCCTGCTTGCTGCGGACGTACCCGTACAGCGACATGGCCTCGATGCCGAGCTCCCGGCCGAGGCGCCGCATGGTGAGTGCTTCCACGCCTTCCATGTCCACCAGATCCAGCGCAGCCCTCAGCACGCGCTCCCGTGACAGGGGGCTGCGGCGGCCGGCCATGGTGTGCACGATGACACGTCGCGTGCCGGCGTCGCCACTGCGGCGCTTGGCACGGCGTGCGCATCCTGCCAGGCCGGTAGGCTCGCTCCGATCCGGGGAACTGCCAGAGGGGGACGCACAATGCCCGACGAGCCGGCGATCGAGGACTACTTCGTCGAGGATCGCACCTTCCCGCCGCCCGACGGGTTCAAAGCCGACGCCCTGGTGACCGACAGCCAGCTGTACCAGGAGGCCGAAGCGGACTGGCACGGGTTCTGGGCCCGCCAGGCCGCCGACCTCGTGTCCTGGTACGACGAGTGGCACACCATCCTCGACTGGGACCTGCCCTTCGCCCGCTGGTTCGTCGGCGGCAGCCTCAACGTGTCCTACAACTGCCTCGACCGCCACGTCGAGGCCGGCCGGGGCGACCGGGTCGCCTACCACTGGGAGGGCGAGCCCGGTGACACCCGCACGATCACCTACGCCGACCTGCTCGGCGAAGTGCAGCGGTTCGCCAACGCACTGAAGGGCCTCGGCGTCGCCAAGGGCGACCGGGTGGCGATCTACATGCCGATGATCCCCGAGCTGCCGGTCGCCATGCTGGCCTGCGCCCGCATCGGCGCGCCCCACTCGGTCGTGTTCGGCGGGTTCTCGGCCGACTCCCTCTCCGACCGCATCAACGACGCCGAGTGCAAGGTGCTCGTCACCGCCGACGGCGGCTGGCGCCGCGGCAGCGCGGTGCCGCTCAAGGCCAACTCGGACGTCGCGCTCGCGGACACGCCGTCGATCGAGCACGTCGTCGTCGTGCGCCGCACGGAGACGAGCGTCTCCATGGTCGACGGCCGGGACCACTGGTGGCACGACGTGATGGCCGACGCCGAACCCGACTGTCCCCCCGAGCACATGGACGCCGAGGACCTGCTC
>JBKPRV010000430.1:0-15507 GCA_046734715.1 Actinomycetota bacterium
GCGAAAATAATTGACTCAATACTTGCTGAATCATAAGGTCAGCCCATGCCTGACCTCGACTCGTTGAGCCTGGAGCAGCGTCTCGCTCTGAGGACGGCGGCGAAGGTGCTCCGGACCGAGTTCGCCGGCACGTTCTCGACCGAGACCATCGAGCTGTTCCTCCAGACGAGCTACGACCAGTTCGCGGTCCGGGCGCGGTTCGCCAACTTCCTGCCGCTCATGGCGGAGCGGTTCGCCCGCCAGCGACTCACCGCCCTGGCTCGGGTGGAGGGCAAGCGCGAGGACGGCGTGCCCATCGTGCTGTTCCTGTGCGTCCACAACGCGGGCCGCTCCCAGATGGCACTGGGCTGGTTCGACCAGCTCGCCGGCGATCGGGCGATCGCCTGGTCGGGCGGCTCGGAGCCCGGCATCGAGGTCAACCCGTCGGCAATCGAGGCGATGCGTGAGGTCGGCATCAACATCGCCGCGGAGTTCCCCAAGCCCTGGACCGACGAGATCGTGCGGGCCGCCGACGTGGTGGTGACCATGGGGTGCGGCGATGCGTGTCCCATCTTCCCCGGCAAGCGCTACGAGGACTGGGAGCTGGCCGACCCGGCCGGCCACGACCTCGACGACGTGCGCCCGATCCGCGACGAGATCGGCCGGCGGGTCCGCGAGCTGCTCGCCAGCATCGAGGTCCCGGTCGAGTGACGGCCGTGGACGCCTCGATCGAGCGCCGAGCGGCCGTGCACGCGGCGCTGGGTGAGCCCGTGCGACTGGCCATCGTCGAGGACCTGCGGACATCCGACCGTGCCCCCACCGACCTGGCGACGAGGCACGGCCTACCGGGCAATCTGCTCGCTCACCACCTCGACGTGCTTGAGCGTGTCGGGCTGATCGAGCGCCGGGTCTCGACCGGCGATCGCCGCCGCCGCTACGTCCGGCTGCGCCCCGAACCGCTGCACGTCCTCGGGCGGGCCAGTCACCTACCGCGGGGCCGTGCCCTGTTCATCTGCACCCACAACTCGGCCCGTTCGCAGCTGGCCGCAGCACTGTGGCGTGACCGCACCGGCGATCAGGCCGACAGCGCCGGCACCCATCCGGGCAACCAGGTTCACCCGGGAGCGATCACCGCCGCGAAGCGGGCAGGTATCGACATCAGTGGCGCCCGACCCCGGGCGTTGCAGCCCGGGGACACGGACGTCGACCTGGTCGTGACCGTGTGCGACCGGGCGCACGAGGAGCTCGACGTCGCGTCGGACTGGCTGCACTGGTCCATCCCGGACCCCGTCGACGGCGCCAGTGTCCGGGCTTTCGACACCACGCTGGTCGAGCTGGACGAACGCATCGCGGCGATCTCGCTCGGGCAGCCCGATCAGCCGCTCCGGAGCCGATGATGGCCATCACCGCACATTCGACCGTGGAGCGCAAGGACGGGGACGGCGACGGCACGCGGCCAGCGCTATCCCATCGGTCGGCGCTCCGGGCGAGCATCCCGCCGCTGGTCAGCCGCCTCACCGCCGAGTTCGTCGGCACCGCGTTCCTAGTCGCGGCCGTGGTGGGTTCGGGGATCATGGCCGAGCGCCTCACCGACGACCGCGGGCTCCAGCTGCTCCAGAACGCCGCCGCCACGGCCGGGGTCCTGGTGGCGTTGATCCTGGCGCTGGGGTCGGCCTCGGGAGCTCACTTCAACCCTGCCGTCACACTGGTGGACCGGGCCTTCGGTGGGATCGACACCTCGACCGCCGTCCTCTACATCGTCGTTCAGGTGGCCGGCGCCATCGTCGGCGCCATGGTCGCCAACGCGATGTTCGGTCTGCCTCTGGTCGAGTGGTCGACGACCCAGCGCTCCGGCGGAGACCTGTGGTTCGCGGAAGGGATCGCCACGCTAGGTCTGCTGCTGGTGATATTCGGCGTCGTGCGCTCCGGCCGCGCCGCGCTGGCCGCATTCGCCGTCGCCGGCTACATCGCCGGCGCCTATTACTTCACGTCCTCGACGAGCTTCGCCAACCCGGCCGTGACGATCGGCCGGGCGTTCAGCGACACATTCGCCGGCATCGAGCCAGGGGACGTCCCGATGTTCGTGGTCGCCCAGCTGATCGGCGCCCTCGCCGCCACCGGCCTGATCCTGGTGCTCTACCCCCGGATCGCCGACGTTGCCCAGGACGTGATCGTCCCTCACCCTGACGAGCCGCGAGCCTGACCGGGAGGGTTCAGGCGGTGGCGGGGACGTCGGAGGCGACGGCGCCGCCCGGGGCGGCCCGCACGGCCGCAAGGGTTTCGGGTCGCAGCCGGAACCACGCCCACTTGCCACGCTGCTCCCGATCGAGGCCGTCGACTTCTACATCCGGATGTTCGGCGTCGAGCCCGCCAAGACCAAGCCCGGCTACGCCAACTTCGCCGTCGCCGACCCGCCCCTCAAGCTCGTGCTGTTCGAGGGCACGGCGAGCCCGGCTCCATCAACCACCTCGGCGTCGAGACCGAGACCACCGACGAGGTCGTCGCCGCCGAGGCAGGCCTCACCCAGGCCGACCTCGAGACCACCGGCGTCGCCGACACCCAGTGCTGCTACGCCCAGAAGACCGGGACCTGGCTCACCGGCCCCGACGGCACCCGCTGGGACTGGTACGTCAAGACCGGCGACACCGAACAGCTCGCCAACATCGTCGTCAGCTCCGGCGGCAGCACCTGCCGCCCCACCTGAGCCGGGTCAGCCGTCCCTGCCGGCGAGCCCGGTGAGGATGATCTCGTCCCAGGCCGGGGATGACGTGCCGGCTCCACGCGAGCGCGACCAGTACCAGCCCTACCACGGTGTTGACTGCGACGAAGGGCACGTCGAGCGAGAGCGACAGCCCGTTGATCAACGTTGAGTATCCGAGCCGAGCGCTGCCCGAAGGAGCAGAGCAACGCCGACGCCGAGCATCCTCCGAGCGAGCGCGCACGGAACGACCAGGCAGAAGGCAGGTCCGTGACTGCCTCCAGCTGGCTCTGAGGTGATCGCGTCTATCCGACGAGCCGGAAGAAGGTGCTTGAGGGGTCGGTCCCGTGCGGCTGCGAGAAGAACGGTGTGAAGGCGTTCCCCACGTTGGCGAGGCCCTCGTAGTCGCCGGTGAAGAACCCGCCGGCGTCCGGTGCCTGGCGCATGTCGAACGAGGCGTCGGTCACCTGCACCTCGTCGCCCCAGTTTCCGGCGCCGGCGCACGCCGTCGGGGTGGTGGGGTGGCAGTGGACCAGGAAGTAGTCGGTCTCCAGCGGGGCGGCCGGCGTGTTGTTGCGGAAGTCGTAGTACGTGACACCGACCGTGCCGTCCGGGGTGACGTGCACCGAGGCCGTGAACGCCTGCTGGTCGCCCGGCGGCTCACCTCCGGGCGTCTGGTTCACCTTGACCGGTTCCGACCACGTCAAGCCGCCATCCAGGGACTGCGAGAAGGCGATGCTGTCGAACGCACCGCCGCTGAAGCGTGAGTCTTGCCACACGGCGTAGAGCGCGCCGCTGGCGGGATCGACCGCCACGTCGGGGATGATGTCGCCGGTCCGGACCGGGTCTCCCGTCTCGGGGTCGACGATGCCGACCGTCTGGAGGCGGTCGACCAGGGTGGCGGAGCTCGACCAGGTCACGCCCTGGTCGGTCGAGCGGAGCAGGCGCACGCTCCAGCCCCGGAGCTTCTGCGAGTTCTCGTTGTGGAACTCGGCGAAGAGGTCGACCAGCGTGCCGTCGGGCAGCACCACGATCTGGTTGCCGATCGTCTGGTCGTTCTGTCCCGGGTCGTAGATCGATCGGGCCGGCTCCCATGTCACCCCGCCGTCCGTGCTCCGCGCGAACCACGCGGGTCCACGGAAGGCGCTGGTGACGAACCCGGCGCGCACGCTGGCGTTCTCGCTCGACGGGAAGACGAGGCGGTCCCACACGGCGTAGACGAGGTCGGGGTTCGTCGGGTCCGCGGTGATCGTCTGCTTGTCGTTGAAGACGTTGGCGTCGAGGTCCCGGATCACGGGAACCGGGTCGCTCCAGGTCAGACCGCCGTCTGTCGATCGGCTCGCCAGCAGGGCGTGGTCGAAGTCCTTCGGCTCGAAGGGCGGCGCGACGTCGTTGAACGACAGGGCCAACTGGTGCAGCGTCCCGTCGGGGCTGAATGAGAGCCACGGGTCGGTTGCCCGCTGGTAGTCGCCTGTGTCGCCCGCGGCCGCGCCCGAGCACAACGTGATGTCAGGGATCACAACCTGCTGCCAGCTCGTTCCACCGTTGAGGCTGACGCCCGCCACGAGACCCCGGGCGCCGCCGTTGGACCAGCGGTCCTGCTGCCAGATGCCGGCGATGTTGTCGGGATCCGTCGGGTTGACGTCGATCCAGGGTTCCACCTCGCTGTTGAGGAACACCGTTCCCGACTGGTCGGCAACCCCGTCGGCCGTGCAGCCCAGGAACGCGCTCGTGCCCGAGACCTGGACCAGCGGGCCTTGCGGGAGAGGGCCGGCCGATGCCGGTGCAACCGTGGCGAGCCCGATCGCGAGGCTGGCCGTGACCACGAGGACAGCACGATGTCGCATGACGCGCCCCCTGTTCGTGCACTTTCCCTTCCCACGACCGTGGCACGGTCGACCCGGCTAATCAAGGGTCGGCAGGTGCGCGGTCGCCCGACCTGATCCAGTCGGTGCGGCGGGCTCGTCGGCTGAACCGCGACAAATGCGCCGTTCTGGGTGTGCCGACGGCCACCGAAACGACGTCGTTCTGTTCCGTCTGAGGTCGTGATGTCACGGGCTAGCTGAGGATTCTCTCGAGCGCTTCCGCGGGTACCGATCATCTGGTGGTCGGCCGCACGGCCGTTCTCGACGGCTCAGTGGGCTGGGGAAACAGCTCAGCCGCGGGGGGAATGGCAGACGGGTACGGGTCCCACGACCGTGTGCTGGGGTGCACAGTCGCGAATTGCGTTGTCGCACCAGCGTTCGACCGCGCCCGGGGTTCGTCGGGCGATTCGCGCGCGGGTCCCGTGTGGTCGCCCACCTCAGCTAGCCGAGCATCGTGCGGCATCAGCTGGGGGACTTGCGTCACGCTGAGGAAGTGACGGGTGACGTCGCGGCGATGTGCCAGCGGACGAGACCATTCCCGTGGAAGCCGGACGGACGAGAATGCCGGCAGCATGGTGCACAACGACCAGCACCGACACCGAATCCCGTCACCTCCACCGATCGGACATCCTGTCCGCAGGTACCCAACTGGCGTCCACCAGGCGGGATCGCCATGAGACTGGACGTCCCACCGAGGCGCCTGGCAAGGCCTGTGTCATCCGAACGGTGGACACCTGGACCGTGGCCAAGCGGCCTAGATCTGTCGCTCCCGATCTTTCGCTCGGCGTCACGGCGTTGTCGGCAGCGGGCCGCCGGCGATCCAGTCGATGTCGAGGGACGGCTCCAGGTCGTCGTCGTCGCCCGTACTCCAGCCCGGAAAGTCAAACACGGCCAACATCGCTTGCAGGGGATAGGTGGGTGGCGCTGCGCATGAGTGCACCTGCATGTCGTCGACGTAGAAGTCGGCGGCGTGGGGGTTCCACTCCACCGCGTAGGTGTGGAGCTCGGAGACATCGACCTCGATCCGAGGGGTGACGAAGTTGTGCACCAGCCGGGGGTCGTGGAGCTTCTTCACGCCAACGCCCACCTCGGCCGAGTGATCCTCCACGCTTCGTCCGAACACTTCGACAACGCAGATCTCGCCGCTGTCATCGGGTTGTTCCTCGAAACCGGCGAGCCACATGGCGGCCATCGAACGAGGCGACAGCTGCATTCGGCATCGGATGGCCGCGGTCCCGGTCGAGGGCAGCCAGCCTTCGAACCGCGGCTGTTGCTCGCGTACCCGCAGGTCGTCGCGAAATCGCTGCTGCCCCGAAGTAGTCCCTACCGGTCCCGAGTAGCTGCCGGATTGGATGCCGGAGACGCGGAGTGGTTCGGGATGCTCGTCAGGGCACCACAGCCCGCGGTCGATCGGGATGAACAGCGTCAGCTGCGACTCGGCGATGCGGTACGACGCCCGGGTGCGTGCCCGGGAGCTCCAAGCGGGCAGGTAGTAGGGAAACCACACCGACTCATCCAGTCCGGGATGGTCGAAGTCGTCCCTGAACTCGATCACCACGGCACGGTACGCCAACCCACCACCCTACTGGCGGCTCCTCCTGCCAGATGGGCGGGTGGTGCGGGTAGCCCCGATCGCAGGAGCATGCGCGTAGCTTGGGGGCGGCGGATACCTTGAACCCGCCTCATCAACGATCATCCGGAGTCGGAGACGCTGATCCGAGCTCAACGTTGCCGGTTCGGCTCTGCAAGGGTCAAGGGTCAAGGGTCAAGAGCGCGGCTACGCAGGCGCCTCAGTGGTGGCGGATGCGAGAAGCGCCATCCGGCATGGTCTCGCCTCGGGTCAGCGGACGCCGAGGTAGAGCAGGTCGCCGTGGACGAAGGGCTCCTCGATGAGCCATAGCTCGTCACCGACGCCGGGTTGAGTGTCGTCGTAGGCGATGCGCCAGGGCCCGTCGAGCTGGGCGTTGACGGCCAGGCCGCCGGCGTCAGGGTCCTCGGTGCCTCCGCCGGCGACGGTGCGGATTGTGCCGTCCGGCGCGATGCGGCGGATCCGGTCGTTGCCGAAGTCGGCGACGTGGATCACGCCGGCTGGGCCCTGGGCGACGTCGCTGGGCTCGTTGAGCGTGGCCTGGGTGGCCGGCCCGCCGTCCCCGGAGAAGCCGGCCTGGCCGGTGCCGGCGAGCACGGTCTTGGTGCCTCTTCGGGTGATGCTCACGACGGTGTTGCCGTCGAGGGTGATGATCGTGCCGTCGTTGCGGACCTCATATCCGCCGCTCGTCAGGCCCTCGGTCCCTGGGCGGCGATGGCGCGTGGTCGGGCCGGTCACGATGAAGATGCCGGGCTTGTCAGGATCGGCCGACCGGACGAGCACGATCGAGCCGTCCGGGCTCACCGCGGGGGAGTTGAACGGGTTGGGGACGCTGAACCGGTCGGAGGCGGTGTCTGAGTGGACGACGACGCCATCCGAGGCGCTGCCGCCGGGCGGGATACGGACCAGCTCGTAGCGGTACTCCTCGAACGGGATGATCTCCCGGCTGCGGACGAAGTAGATCGTCCCGTCCGCCGCCGCCGCCACGCCGAGCGCGCCGTCCTCGATCGACGAGCAGCGCGACAGGACACGCACCACGGTGGCGTCGGGCGCGAACACCACCACTCCCAGCCCCGGGCCGCCGAGGGTGAATAGGCAGCCACCGGCGACGAACTCCCCGTTCGGGAGCATCTCGATGTCACTGGCATCCCACTCCACGCCCTCCGGCAGTGGATCGTGTTGGTGGAGGATCACGTCGATCCGGCAGCCCGCCAGCCCTACCAGCAGCAAAGCGACCAGCGCCAACCGCCGTACGGAAAGACCCATCGGCTCACCTCCGTGGGACCAACCCGGCCACCGAAAGTAGCAGGCCGTCGGAGGGCAACGACGCCACATCGTCAGCGTGAGGGAGGATGCCGACGACCGCTACGTCGCTTACGACTCCGGAGCCACCAACCGGGGCTTGGGCGACGACACCAACGGCAAGCTCGAAATCATCAGATGGGACCAACCTCACGGCGCTAGCCGCCATCGAGACCGTTGCTCCCACCATTGCTCCCACCGGCGCGCTTTGTCCGCCCTGGTCTGCCGCGTCCTGCGCGGACCGCAGGTCGCGCAGGGCCGGACGGCGCTGCTCGCCGGCGGTCAGGGCCGGCGGCGCACCGTGTTGTAGACGACCCCGCCGAAGACGGGAACGGCCAGGATCATCACCAGGGCCACCCACGGCAGCATGCCGATCGGCAATGTCGTCGGCCGGTCGTAGGCGACCGGGTGGGCCTCCCGCCAGTCCTCCGAGCCGCCGCCGACCGCTCGGTTGCCCGTCCGTCCGGCGGCGTCCGCCCCCGCGGTCGCGGCCGTGTCCGCCGCGCCCGCCGTGGAGCCGGGTCCGGTGGCCGCCGTGGACCGCCGCGACGATGAGGCGCCCAGGTTGTCGACGCCCGGCGGGTCAGGGAGCGGCGGGGGCTGCTCGCCCCCGGGCAGCAGGTAGTTGGGGTCGAACCGGGGATTGCCGCAGTTCTGCTGGGTGAGCGTGACCAGCGGCTCGCCGCTCATCCGGTGCACCGCGTCCGCGACATACTGCGAGAGCTGGGGCGGCAGCGGCGAGAAGCCGATGTTCGCCATCTCCTTCTGGCCGTCGCAGGCGACGTGCATCAGGAACTGTTTGAGCGTGAGGGACACGCCGGCGCTGGCGTAGTCGCCCCGGCACTGCGCCCCCGCGGCATCGGAGGCCGGCGCGCACTGGGCCACGATGTAGCTGTACGCCGAGATCGGGTACGCGCCGGGGTTGGGGTTCGTGTAGACCTGACTGAGCTCCTGGCTCAGGTTGGGCCGCAGCTGGGCCAGCTCCAGTGCGGCCGTGATGTTGGCCGCGAACGGCTTGACCCACCGGCCGGCCTGGTTCTGGATCCAGGCGACCTTGGCGGTCGTGACCTTGGAGTAGCCGAACTCGTCGTAGCCGATGCTCCACTTGTTGGCGCCGATGGCCGCGGCCACCTCGTAGGACCCACCCCGGGGGTCGACCAGCGGGGCGAAGGTGGGGGGCAGCTCGATGATCCGGTTCCGGTTCGGGAGGGCGTTGCGCGCCACCCAGTCGTCGTACAGCGCCGGCTCGGTGTTCTGGATGAAGTCGTAGAACAGGGCCGTGGTGCCCGACGGGCTGGAGCGGTACACGACCTTGATCGGCTCGTGCGGCAGGGTGATCTGCCCGCCGAGGTCGTTGGTGATCGCCGGGTCGTCCCAGTGGGTGATGTAGCCCATGAAGATCTTCGCCACGGTGGAGCGCGACAGGCGGAGGTAGTCCACGGGCCGGCCGGCCTGGTCGTCGACGTTGTAGAAGATCGCCACCGCGCCGGCGACATCGGGGATGTACTGGAACCCGCGGGTCACAGACGCGTCGTTCAGGTCGCCCAGGGAGGCGAACTCGGCCTCGGTGCCGGCGAAGTCGATCGTACGTTGGGAGTACATCCGGAGGCCCTGCGGCGAGCCCTGCCCGGGGGAGTAGTTCACGTTGAGGCCGAGCGATGTCGCTTCGGCGATCCACTGGTCCATCGCGGGCTGGACGTACGTCGAGCCGGCGCCGTTGATCGCCGCAGGCTGGACCTGCGCGGGGGTGGCGGGGGCCGCCGGCGCGGCGGCGACGCCGGGGGAGCCGGCGACCGACGCGACCAGCCCGGCCGCCAGTAGCGTCAACAGGGCCCGGCGGCGCCTCATCCGAACCGTCCCTCGACGTAGGCCAGCGTGCGCTGGTCCTTCGGCGCCGAGAACATCGTCTCGGTCGCCCCCTGCTCGACCACGCGTCCCGGCTCGTTCTCGGCCGCCAGGAAGAACGCACAGCGGTCCGACACCCGGTAGGCCTGCTGCATGTTGTGGGTGACGATCACGATCGTGACGTTGTGGCGTAGCTCGGCGATCGTCTCCTCGATCCGGCGGGTCGAGGTGGGGTCCAGCGCGGAGCAGGGCTCGTCCATCAGCAGCACGTTGGGCTGGACAGCCAGGGCGCGGGCGATGCACAGCCGCTGCTGCTGGCCGCCGGACAGCGCGCCGCCGGGAGAGCCGAGCCGGTCCCGCACCTCTCGCCACAGGCCCGCCCGCAGCAGCGACTGCTCGACGAGGCCGCCCTTGTCCGAGCACTTGATCCGCGCGAGCTTGAGGCCGGCCAGCACGTTGTCCCGGATGCTCATGGCCGGGAAGGGATTCGGCTTCTGGAACACCATGCCGATCCGCATCCGGACCTGCTGGGCCCGGATGCCCGGCCGGTAGATGTCCTCGCCGTCGAGCAGGATCTCGCCGGCGAGCGAGGCCGACGGCACCAGCTCGTGCATGCGGTTGAGCAGCCGCAGGAACGTCGACTTGCCGCACCCGGACGGGCCGATCAGGGCGGTCACCTCGCCGGGCGGCATGGCGATGTTCACATCCTCGAGCACGAGGTGGTCGCCGAACCACGCGTGCGCGCCCCGGGACTCGATCGTGGCGGCCCCGGGCGGGGGCCCCCCAACCAGCTTGACGGGAGGGCCGCCCGGCAGCACGTCGTTCGTCTGGGTCTGCTCGGCGTCGGGCGCCGCCGGCGGCGCCACCCCGGGCGGACCCTGCGGGGCGTCGGCGGCGTAGTCGGTCATTGCTCAGCTTCCCTTCTGGGCGACGGAGACCGGGGCGCCGGGCCCGGGGAGGGCCTCGAAGATGTCGGCGCCGGTCGGCATGGGGAGGGCCTGACCGGTCCGCCGGCGGGACCGGCTGCGATCCCGGCCGATGAAGCGCGCCAGGCCGAACAGCGCGAGGACCACCAGCATCAGCACGAGCGCCCCCGTGAACCCCCGGTCGATCATCGATTGCTGGGGCTGCGTGATGCTCCGGAACACGAACAGCGGCAGGCTCTCCTGGGGGTTGGCGAACGGGTTGGAGTTGATCAGCCGGTAGCCGAACGCGGTGAACAGCAGCGGCGCCGTCTCGCCCACCGCCCGGGCGATGCCGAGCACGACAGCGGTGGTCACGCCGCTGCGGGCGGTCGGCAGCACCACCGACCACACGGTGCGGGCGCGGGAGGCGCCGAGGGACAGGCTTGCCTCGCGCAGCCCGTCGGGCACGAGCCGGAGCACGACCTCGACAGTCCGGGTGATGGTCGGCAGCATGATCATCGACAGCGCCAGCGCGGCCATGAACCCGTTGAAGCCGAACAGGTCGATCCGCCCGCCGTAGGGGATCACGAAGCTGGCGTAGATGAAGAGGCCGGCCACAACCGACGGCATGCCGCTCATGGCGTCGACGACGATGCGGACCGGGCGCCGCAGGCGGCTGCGCGTCTCGTTGAGGAACACCGCCGTGGACACCGCGAGCGGGACCGTGATCACCAGCGCGAGGCCGACCTGCTGGAGGCTGCCGATGATGGCGTGGAGGCCACCGCCCGCGGAGGCCGGCATGGTCGGCGTCACGCCCCGCATGTCGTGGGTGAAGAAGCTGGGCCGCAGCCCCGGCAGGCCCTTGACGAGCACGTAGCCGACCAGCCACAGGAGCGGCGCCAGCAGCAACATGGCGCCCGAGGTGATCGTCACGGTCGCCAGCCGGTCCTTGGCGGCCAGCACGCCGATGCGGTCCGCCGTGACCAGCCCGAACAGCGCGAGGAAGGCGACGTAGGCGACGACCAGGAATCCCAGCCAGCCGACCCCGTCGGTGAGCCGGGCGAAGATGAGCCAGGTCAGGGCCAGGGCGCTCACGGCGGAGCCGGCGATCGTGCCGTAGTCCACGGCGGTGAACTCGCGGGGCCGCCGCCGCGCCGGCGAGGCGGGACGGGCGGTCGGCTCGGCGGCCGGGGCCAGGCCGGCGACCACGCCCCTAGACCTCGACCCCAGCGCCGGACCGGCTGCGGCTGATGATCACCGACGCCAGCATGTTGGTGACGAGCGTCATGCCGAACAGGACCAGGCCCGCGGCCATGAGGGCGGACGTGTTGAGCTCGCCGCCGCCGAACCGGCGGACGATGAAGCCGGACACGGTGGCGCCGCCGTTCTCCAGGATGCGGCCGGTCACCTTGGGCACCTGGGGCAGCAGCAGCGACACCGCGATCGTCTCGCCCAGGGCCCGGCCGAGCCCGAGCATCGACCCGCCGATGATGCCGCCACGCCCATAGGGCAGCACGACCATCCGGATCATCCCCCACTTGGTGCCGCCGAGGGCCAGGGCTGCCTCCTTCTCGTTCGGGGGCGTCTGTGAGAACACCTCGCGGGTGACCGCCGCGATGATCGGCAGCACCATCAGCGACACGACGATCCCGGCCATGAACATCGAGTTGTCCAGGCCGGCATCGGCCGCCACCCGGAACGGGGGGAACCAGCCCAGGTGCCGGCCGAGCCAGGCGGACAGCGGCACGAGCTGGGAGCTCAGCAGCAGCAGGCCCCACAGCCCGAACAGCAGGCTGGGGATCGCCGCCAACAGGTCGACCAGCCCGACGAGGAAGCCGCGGACCCGCCCGGTGGCGTAGTCGCTGATGAACAACGCAGCACACACGCCGAGGGGGATCGCGATCGTGACGGCGATGATCGCCACCAGGACCGTGCCGACCGCCAGCCCGACGACGCCGAACACAGGCGGGGTCGAGTCGGTGCGCCACTCGAAGGTGGTGAAGAACGACCAGCCGACGGAGTCGAACGCTTCCCCGGATCGCAGGAACAGGAAGATCCCCACCAGCGTGAGGAGCGTGAGGACGGTGATGCCGGCGGCGGTTGTGATGCCCGCGAAAACCCGGTCGAGGCGGGTCGGGACGTCGTTGACGGCGCGGGGGCGCGCGCTGTCGGCCTCGCCGTCACCGGGCTGCTCCTCGGGGAGTTCGTCAGGTACGGCATCCGTCCGCAACCGCTGAGCCATCTCCCGCGCATCAAACCAAGCCACCAGATCGGCAACAACACACGCGCCGCGAACGACTGGTGAACTCCGGTTCACCCAGCGTTTGCCTCGGGCGCCCGGGCCCGTTCACCTTCGTGTGCGACAACAACGGGCGCCATGACGCTCACCCTCACCGAGCCTGCGCTCCTGCGGCAGTCGCGCGCGGTCACTCCCCGCTGGATTGCGCTCGGGGTGGCGATCTGGCTCGCCGTGACAGTCCTCACGGTCGTCCTCGTGCTGTACGGCGTCGGGCCGCTCATCGAGCAACGGGAGCAGACCTCGGCGCTGTCCGCGTACCGCGCCCAGATCCGCCAGGCGGCCGCCGAGGCAGAGGGCCTCGCCGGGGTGGAGGTCCCGACCCAGGCCCCGGCCGCCGGGTCCCCGGTCGCCATCATCGACATCGGCGGCATCCACGTCGAACAGGTCGTCGTCGAGGGCGTCGGCCCGCAGCAGACGCGGGGCGGACCCGGCCACGTCCCCGGGACGGCCGCTCCGGGCCAGCCAGGCAACAGCGCGATCGTGGGCCGCCGGACGGCGTTCGGCGGGCCCTTCCGGCAGATCGGCCGGCTCGAGCGGGGCGACGAGATCCTGGTGACGACCACGCAGGGCCAGACGGTCTACGTCGTCACGACGGTCGTCAGCGCCCCGGTCGCCGACGCGCCCGCCACTGCGCCGGCGACCACGACCACGGCGACGACCGACGCCACGGCCGACGCGGTCGCCGGCGACGCCGCCACCGACGAGGGCGCCGACGCCACGACGGCGACGACCGTCCGGTCCCGCACCCGGTTCGAGATCCCCGAGGGCGGCCTGACGACCGAGGAGGTCTACGGGCCGACGCCCGACGACCGCCTGACGCTGGTGACCTCCGCGTCGTCGTGGCCCTGGGCGACCAGCCGGGCGACGATCGTCGTCGCCCGGATGTCGTCGCGCCCGTTCGCCCCGACCCCCCCGGGCGGCCGCACGGGCGGCGACGACGGCCGCGGCGCCGACGGCGGCGCCGCAACGCCGCTGGCCCTGGCGCTCGGCGCCTACCTGGTCGCGGTAGGCGTCGCCATCGTGCTCTACCGCTGGGCCCGCCCCCGGTCCGCCTACCTCCTGACGGCGCCGCCGCTGGCGGCCGCGATCCTGCTCACCGCCGAGGCCGTCGCCCGGCTGTTCCCCGCCTGGATGTGACCATGCGCTCCCCCAGCACCCGTCCCCGTCTCGTCAGCGGCATCGTCGTGACCGTGGCGGCCCTGCTCGCCTGCCTGGGCTGGCTGCTTTCGCCCGGCCAGTCCGGCGCCCAGACGCCACCGGCGGACCCGCCGGTGGCGCTCACGCTCAGCGAGTCGACCAACGTCACCGACGCGACGGTGATCCAGGTGACGGCCACCGCCCGCTCGGACGTCCGGCTCCAGACCGACTACGGCCAGGGCAACAACCCCCACATGATGCGCATCTGCCGCCCGGGTGTGACCTATGCGACGCCGGCCGACATGTCCAACCAGACGAATTGCCCGGTCGTCGCGGTGTCCTCCTCGTCGCAGGCGTCCGACGCCCTCTACCCGCTCCCCAACGGCACCGCGGCGCGTGGCGCCATCACGGCGGGCGTCGGCACGGCCGAGTGGACACGGTTCGTGGACGGCGAGACCAAGACGTTCACGCTGACGTGCGACCCCGCGAACCCCTGCCTGCTCGTGGCCAAGTTCAAGGTGTCGGTGGCCGGCGGCCCGCTCATCGACGTCGTGACTGCCGTCGAGCTGCGCTACGGCAACGGCGACCCCACCACCGCGTGCGGCGCCCGCGATCCCGACCAGGTCGCGAGCGGCGGCCCCGACCGGATGCGTCCCCTGTGGACACAGCTGACCGTCGCCGAGTGCCGGGCCGCGCAGTCCAGCGCGCCGACGTCGTTCATCGGCGTCGGTGAGGGCGAGGGGTTGAAGACATTCGCAGCGGGCGACGCCGACCTGGCGTACACGGCGTCCGGCTACCGCGCGGTCGCCGGCCTCGATGCCGCGCCCGAGCGGCCGGCCGTATACACGCCGATCGCGCTCAACGCCGTCGTCATCGCCGCCATCGGTGGCCAGGTCAACGCCACAGACCCCGACTGGCCTGTCGGGCTGCCCCAGCCCTACCGCGAGCAGATCAAGCTCACCCGGGCCGAGGCGGCGGCGCTGATCGCCCAGGGCCAGGCGATGCTCAAGTTCCAGAACGGCGACGCCATCGTCAACCGCAACCCCCAACTCGGGCCGCAGCTCTACTTCCTGGGCTCGGGCAAGTACACCAACCCGTATGTGCAGGCGGGCGCTGACAGCGGCAACTACTTCGCCTCGTCGTTCTTCGCCGCCCAGGCGCCGGAGGCCTGGGTCACGAGGCCCGGCCCCGACGGCGTCCCCCGGCCGGTGAGTGCCGACTTCTCCACGGCCCAGCCGGACTTCACCGCGGCCCTCGTGGGCGTCACCAGCCGCTCGCTGCTCGCGGCCGGAGCCCACAACGACGTCCAGCAGAACCCGGCCGACCCCGGTCCCGGCTGGGCCCTCACCGACTACGCGACGGCGGTGGCGCTCGGCATGACGCCGGTCGCCATCGAGAACGGGTCCGGCGAGTTCGTCACGCCGACGCCCGAGACGATGGAGGCGGCCCTGGACGGGATGGTCCACGAGCCCGACGGCCGGCTCACCCCCGACCCGAACGCGTCCGCCAGCGGTGCCTACCCGCTCACCACCGTCGAGTACGCGATGGCTCCCGCCGAGCAGCTCGTGGACGACTCGTGCGCCCCGCGGGTCCACGCACAGGAGCTGCTCCGGACATGGCTCGACTACCTGACCGGTCCCGCCCAGTCGAGCCTGCCGACGGGCTTCGTGGCGCTGCCGGGCTCGCTGCGCGAGCAGGCGCAGGCGACCATCGCCAAGGTCGGAGCCTCGCCCACGACGTGCGGCCCGCCGGCTGCGCCGGGCGGCCCGGGGGCGACGCCGCCGGCCTCGTCCGCGACGCCCACCGCCAGCGCGGGCGCGACGGCGCGGTCGAGCGCCGGGGAGGTCTGGCCGCCGAGGACGGGCTGCTGGACGCCGACGCGCTCGCGC
>JBKPRV010000431.1:0-10904 GCA_046734715.1 Actinomycetota bacterium
ACCACCGACATCGCGGCGGGGCGCGGCAGTGACCACGTGACGGTCGAGTCGTCCGGGCCGCCGCCGACGCTGGAGCCGGGCGCCGCCGGTCGCTGTGGGCGATGCGCTCGGTCAGCGCCGGGAGGTTGGGCTGCTCGTGCAGCGAGCTCGCCTGCCGGGCGAGGGCCGTGCGGATCCGGTCGTCGGAGTCGCTCATGGCATCACCTTTCGGAGCTCGGCGAGGGCGCGGTGGAGCAGCGAGCCGACGGTGCCGGGGCGGCAGCCGAGCGCGGCGGCGATCTCCGTCTCGCTGCTGCCATGCCAGAACCGCAGGACGATGGCGGCTCGCTGGCGGTACGGCAGGGCGGCGATGGCATCGATCATCTCGTCGGCGCCCAGGTCGACGAGGCCGGCCCGCGAGGCGTCCTGTTGGTGCTCCTGCTGCTTCTGCCGGTGCAGACGCTGGCGCCGGTGGTGCGAGTAGCACTCGTTCACCACCGTGCGGCGGAGGTACGGCCGAGGCTCGGCGATGCCGTCCCAGCGGCGGTGCAGGCGCACGAACGAGTCCTGCACCAGGTCACGGGCGGTCTCGGCCGACCCGGTCAGCAGGAAGGCGAGCCGCGTCATCTCGCTGAAGGTCGCTCCGTAGAACTCGGCGAACGAGGGCCGGCCCGTGTCCGCCACAGCCGGCGTCGACACGGAGACGGCTTCCACCATGGGCCCCACGTCCGGCACACCCATTAGACGATTGGCCGGCCCGCCTCCTTGCACGGAACTCCGCCCCTCGCGTCGATGGCTGGCGGGCGTGCAGGCCCTACAGCCAGGAGCGACCAGAGGGTCCCGACCAGCGGGGGGTCTCGGGCGTGCGCCAGGCGAGTGGCCCGGCCTGCGCGATGCAGGCCGGGCCACAGGCCGGGCTACGTCGACAGCTTGGTGAGCCTCGTGGCCCAGTTGGCGAGCGCCGTGCGGGTGCCGCTGCAGCTGCCGATGGCACCGGTCAGCCACTCGTTCAGGGTGCAGGTCTGGGCGATGTACTCCGACGCCAGCCAGATGTCGGTGCCGTCGGTGACGGCGGCGCCGTAGTCGCCCCATCGGGTGCGTGGGGGTTCGCCGACGAACGCCTTGTAGCTGGTGAAGCCGTCGTCGACGCCGACGCCGGCGGCCGCGAACTGGATCGGGCCGACGTTGCCGCGGTCGTCGATGCGGGCGTAGGCCGCCGTCGGGTGGTGGTCCTCGCCCATCACCGTGAAGGCGATCGCCCCGTCGCCCTGCCCTGTCAGGGCGATGGCCGGCATCGACAGGTTGTTGTCGGCGAGGGCCAGGTAGCCCTGGCGCTGGACCGACCCGTTGACGTTGTTGGCGTTCACCGTCGGCGCGACCTTGAACCACACGATCCCGGCCTTGAGCTCGCCGCCGACGTTGACCGCGGTGCCCGCGGCGCCCCACAGGGCACCGTCGACGAACCAGGTCTGCTGCATGCGGGTGTCGAGCGAGTCGGGCGTCGAGATGACCTCGTCGTGCTCCGGCTCCTCGACGAACAGGAGCTGCCAGCAACCCGGGCCGAACGGCGTGGCGATCGTCGTGTCGTTGACGCACTGGCCGAGCGGGAAGTCACCGGTCTGCTGGTCCGACAGTGGCGGGAACACGTACTTCGTGCTCTGGATCAGCCGGCTGCGCATGGTTGGCGCAGGCGTGGCCGAGTTGAGCGACGACGTGTTGGTGAGCGCCCACAGCCCGATCCTGCGGGCCGACCCGGTCGGGTTCCCGGTCTCCAGGCCGTCGCCGGCGATCGTGCTGAGGAAGAACTCGGTGCCGCCCTGGCGATCCTCGTACTCGCCCACCGGCGAGGTCGCCGGCCACACCGTGAAGCCGGGCGTCCCGGCCACCGAGATGTTCTCGACCAGCGTGACGCGGACCGAGGGCCCGTGCGCCGCCAGCTCCTGCTTGGAGAACGCGAAGACCTGGGCGCTGCTGTAGGTGTCGCCGAACAGGTCGTACTCGTTGGTCGAGATGTAGATCCCGTTCCGGTCGCCGCCGATGTGCGGATAGTCCTGGAAGCAGGGCCCGTGCGAGACGTTGTCCTCGTCGAGGCAGCCGTGGTCCGGCGTGCCGTCGGTGCCGTCGTTCTGCGCGGGGACCCGGTAGACGGTCCACGCCCCCGTCGGGTCGCCGGAGTTGGACACGGCGACGTCGATGGTGTTCTTCCCGGTGAAAGCGCCGTCGGGCTCGGAGCCCAGCGTCGTGGTCGCCACCACGAACCGGTTGAAGTCCGGGTCGTAGTGGCAGATCGGGTCGATCACCTGGGGGCCGATGACGCCCGTCGTGCGATTGATGGCCGCGGGGTAGCCCAGGAAGGTGTTGAGGTCCTGCACGCCGGTCAGCGTTGCCCCGCTGCGATCGTGCACCCGGATGACGCTGTTGGTCGCCTCGACCACGAAGCCGTTGCCGACGCAGAGGGCCTGGTCAGGCGGCTCGAGCGAGAACTGGTTGCCGCCGTTGGCCAGGCGCTGGTCCCGGTGGTTGAGCCCGGGCACGCTCACCGCCGCGTCGCTGGGAGCCACCGCGCTCGATCGGACGTTGGGTGCGTCGAGCGGCTGGCGGGGGAACGGATTCTGGTTCCGGAACGCCGGGTGCTCCCGGTTGAACCGGCCGGCCTCCCCCTGAGCCTCCACGGCCACGAGGTCGGTGGCGCGGGCACCCTCCTCCTCGCGACCCTCTCGGATCTCAGGCTGCTGGAGCCCCTCGACGCCTTGCGGCAGCGACCGGATGCTGGTCGTCCCGGCCGCGGGGATCAGGCGCGTCCCGCTGGGCACCTGGGCGCCGGCGGGCGCCGAGACCCCCGGCGCCACGACCACCGTGCTGCTCAGCAGGAGTGCGATCCCTCCGACTACGGCTCGCCGCTTCATTGACGACCCCCTGTGGTCAGCCACCCACCCACCGTCCGGGATATCACACCCGCCGCCAGCGTGCGCTAAATCGCGCGCTGCGTGAGGAATGGGCGATAAAGCATCACGCGTCGCCCGCCAGCCGCCCGGTCGGAAGCCGGCGAGCCGAAGGCGATCGGGCCCTCCGGCAGCGCAGCCAACGAAGGAGGGCACGGTGCTCGTTCAGAGACACCCTGATCGTCCCTGTCGGTGTCCCTCACAAACACCCTGCCCAGAGGCACTCTGCGCCCCCGGAAGGACTCCGATGGAGGCCATCCTCCGCAGCCGTCAGGCCGCGGGCGCGATGTGCGCGACGTCGATGTCGAGCGATGCGACCACGGCAGTGGCCCGGGCCACCAGGTCGGTGGCGGTCATCCTGGGCGCGGCCAGCACGGTCTCGGTCACGGACCTCAGCGCGGCGGCCGTCCCTACGTCGGTGATCCGGCCTGCATCGTCGAACTTCGTGCGCGGGGACGCGATGCCGAGTTCGGCCACGATGTAGGCACCCTGCCATGTGAGGGTCTGAGCCAGCATGCGCCGTGCGTGGAGCCCGCCCGAGGTCCCCGCGCTCAGCACGGCGACGGGCTTGCGGTACAGCTCACCCCCACCGACCAGCCAGTCGAACGCGTTCTTCACCGCACCGGCGACGGCCCCTGCGTACTCGGGTGCGGCCACGAGGACCGCGTCCGCGGCGGCGGCCCGCCGCCGCCAGTCGTCGATCACCTCGATGGGCTCTCCCGCCCGGTCAGGATCGAACGCGGGAACCTCCGCCAGGCGATCGAAGCTGTCGACCCTCGCGCCGGCGGTCACGGCGACCCCGGAGGCCACCGCCAACACGGCCCGGTTCGCCGACCGGCGCTGGAGACTCCCGCAGACCGTCAACAGCCTGGTCTCGACAGGGATGTCCACGTTCATGCCAACGCCAACACCCGGGTCGCGGCGAACAGTCCCGACTCCGCATCGGCCGCCATTAGCTCCGAGCAGTGACATGAGCGGACGCGGCGCGTCACTGGCGTCAGTCCCCGCCGGGTCGTCGTAGGCGCAGGGCCAGGCTTCACCCGATTTAGCCGGTGGATCGGCCGATCGTCGACATCGCCCGTCCGCCCATGCGGGGTTCAGCCGACTCGAGGCCCCTGCGCTCCGCCTCACGGATGATCTCTGGTCGAGGTGTTCGCCGTCCCCACTTCCCCGGGGCTGAACTCACGAGCCGAGTGGCCCTCAGTCACCGCTCGACCGCGAGGACCGACCGGCCTGCCGCGCTCCCCGCCACGCCTGGAGATACGCCAGCAGGAGACGGGCCTCGCCGGACCGACAGAGATCGCCGGACTAGGTTCGCGGTCGATGCAGGCCCACTGCATGCCTCAGCCTTACCGGGCCGTCGATGGGTCACCGCGCGGTGGTGGGTTCTCCGGAGCAGGGTGCTGACCACCGGTCAGCGGGCAACGAGTACCATCTGGCTCGAGCCCGACCTGACGTTGACGCCTCAGCTCGCTGCGGCGTGGGAGGCCGAGCGCGACGGCGCTCGCTGGGTGGTCACCCTGCGAGAAGCGTCACCTTCAGCGATGGCACACCGCTCGATGCCTCGCCCTCACCTACCGCTTCGTCACCTTCTACCTCCCGCCGATCTGGGGCCTGCCCAGCTACCGCTGGATGACGTCACGGCGCTACCTCTGACAAGACCGCCGACCCATCGGAGCCCGCATGGACCACTCGAATCGACTCATCAAACTGATGCTCTTGGCCGCCGTTGCCGCCATCGCCGCACTCGCCGTCATGCAGCTGCGGGCGAAGCGCCAGACGGTCGAGGCGACCGCGCAAGACATACACGATCAACTCGATGCCTTGGATCCGGTGACGCGGAGCGCCGTCATCGCTCGCCTCACGGCCGACGCGGCCAAAGACCTCAAGGAGCGTGAACGACGGTGAGCTGGCCGCTTCCGGTGCACGGACCACCAGATAACTGCACCGGATGACCTTCGACGTCCGGTGCGGGGCGATGGTGCTTGAGAATGCCTGGTCAGCGGCCCTGCGCGCCCCCGGTAGGACTCGAACCCGCGCCCGGGCATCACTACACATCGCAGGTTCCGACCGTCAGGCGACGGCCACGGCCGATACTCCCGCCAGGACCAGGCGCAGTGTGTGTGTGTGTCGGCAGCTCGCGGCCCGAGCTTCAGCTTTGCTTCAGCTTCACTTCAGGTGAGTGTCGTAGACAGGCAGTGGTGGCGTGGCCACCTCGGGCGGCAGTGTCGGCGGTTTGCGCTGTCCGAAAACGGCGGAGCTCGTCGCCACCTGGCGGGGGCGGGGAGCGTTATCAACGGGGGGTAGGCACCATGCGTGTCGTCTCAGGGGGGCCGGTCGTGTCGGTGCCCTCTTCGGTGAGTCTCCAGTCGGTTGGCTCAAGGAGAAGGCAATGAACCGGCATTGTGCCCGCAGCCTCGGGCTGCTCGCCGTGTTGACGACGATCGGCGTCATGCCGATGTCCTCGGCGGCGGCAGCGCAGGTCGAGGTTCCCGACCAGGTCCTCGCGTGGAACCTCCACGCGTACAACGAGCTGATCGTTGGCAAGGGCCAGGCCCCGCCCGTCGCGGTGATGCACCTCGCGATGGTGCATGGCGCGATCTACGACGCAGTGAACGCGATCGACGGTGGCTTCGAGCCGTATCTGGGAGCGCCGGCAGCCGATTCGTCGTACTCGACTGAGGCTGCCGCGGCCGCCGCCGGCTACCAGGTCCTCCTGAACCTCGTCCCGGACCGCGCGGCGCAGCTCGCGAGCTATTACGCCGCGTCGCTGGAGGCGATCCCTGACGGGGCCGCCGAGGCCGGCGGGGTAGCCGTAGGGAATGCTGCCGCGGCCGCGATGATCGCTGAGCGCACGGGCGATGGTCGCTTCGGCGACCCGTCGTTCAGCGTGGGCACCGGCCCGGGACAGTGGCGGCCCCTCGTACCCGGCCTCGCGGGGAACAACTTCCAATGGGTCGGGGACGTGAAGCCGTTCCTGGTCCCCGACGCCGCCCAGTTCGCTACGGACGGGCCGCTGCCTCTCACCAGTCCCGCCTACGCCACGGAGTTCGACCAGGTGAAGACGCTCGGTCGGAGCACCGGCTCGACGAGGACCGCGGACCAGACGGAGCAGGCCCTGTTCTGGGCGGATCACGCCACGGCGATGTGGACCCGGATATTCCGGCAGCTGTCGGTGTCCCAGGACCTCTCGACCGTCGAGAACGCCCGATTCTTCGCGATGCTCTACCTCACCGGCTCAGACGCGGCGATTGCCTGCTTCCAGGACAAGGAGCGCGGAGGCTTCTGGCGGCCCCAGACCGCGATCCGCGAAGCCGACGGCGACGGCAACCCTGCCACTGTGGCCGAGCCGGGCTGGACATCGCTGCTCCCGAACCCGCCCTACCCGGACCATCCCTCCGGGCACAACTGCCTCAGCAGCTCGTTCGTAGAGACACTCCGGGACTTCTTCGGGACGAATCGGATGTCGTTCAGTGCCACGCATGCGACTCTGGGGATCACCCGAAGCTTCACCCACTTCTCCCAGGCGATCGGGGAGATCCGCCATGCCCGGGTGTACGGAGGGATCCATTTCATGACCGCGGACGCGCAAGCAGTCACCCTGGGCAAGCAGGTCGCGAAGTGGCGGCAAGCGCACTACTTCCAGCCAGTGGCCTGAGTCCGCCACGGCGACTTCCATCCCGACATCTACGACAAGGCAGCGATCCTGTGCTGCCGACGGGCGTGGAACCACCTGCGGCCTGAGGGCGACAAGTGCGCCTCTCGTGGGCCGCGCCACCACAGGCCCTGGCCGGCATCACCGGTCAGGGCCGGTGCGCGCCAAGGCTTGCTCGGCCACGTCGTCCGCCCTGGCGTCGAGCGGGCGTTGGGTGCAGGTGGCCTCCATCGCCTGGACGGTCTCAGAGATTCGAACTGGGGGCGCCTAGCCGACGTGCGGACCTCAGTCGGGCCAGACCGATTGACTGCACCGGATGGCCATCACGCCTTGCCCGGTGCCCCCGGTGCGAGAGAAGGCCTGGTCAGAGGCCTTCGGACTCGCTCAGTGGCGTTCGAGCACCTCAGCGCTGAGCGTGCCGGCGAGGAGTGATTGGGCCACGGCGCTGAGCTTCTGGTTGGTGTTGCGGGCGTAGGCGCGGAGGGCGTCGAACGCGGCGTTCAGCTCGATGCCGCGTCGCTCGGCAAGCATGCCCTTGGCCTGCTCGATGGCGATACGGCTGTTCAGTGCACCTTGGAGCTGCTCGTTGAGCAGACGGGCTTCGCGAAGGCCGCGTTCCTGGAGGAGGCCGACGGTGGCGACATCGGCAAGGGCTTGACCGACCTCGACCTCGGACTGGGTCAGGACGGTCGGGTTGGATGCGAAGATGTTGACCGCCCCGATGACCTCGCCCCGGAGTCGCATCGGCAGGGCGTGGACTGTTGCGAAGCCGAGCCGCCGGGCCTCCATGGCGAAGTTGGGCCATCGGTTGTCGGGAGGCGCGAGCGAGTGGTTGAGGATCGGTTCACCGGTGCGGTAACAGTCCAGGCACGGCCCCTCCTCGTTCTGGAGCTCGAACAGGTCGAGCAGATGGGCCGACTCGTGGGACGATGCGACGGAACGTAGGAGTCGACGTTCGTCGGCGAGCACGACACCGGCCTCGCGGGCGCCGAGCAGCTCGACGACTCGGTGGGCGAGGATGGTCATGAACTCGACTACGTCGAAATCGGTCACGAGCGTGTCGGCCAACTCCACGAACACCCTTCCGAGGCGCTGCTGATCAACCATCACAGCCCTCCTTTTCTCCCCGCCGCGCTTGACTGCCCTCCCTGCGACAATACCCCTCGCCGCACAGCTCGTTCCGCGTCATAGGGCCTCGTCGTCGAATCGGAGCAGGCGGGCGACGACATCGGCGGCGACGTCATCGATCGAACGGTCTCGAGACCAAGCGAAGGCCCGTAGGCGGATGAGCGCCGTGGCAACGTCACCGTCAAGTTGGGCCGCGATCATCCCAGTCGCCTGGTGGACACGGGCACGGTGATCGACGATCTCGGCCAACCGATCTGGGAGCATTCCTGACACGAGGTCGGCCTCGAGCTCGAGCAACAGGTGTGTCGCGATGTGAGTGAGCGAAATCGCGTCCCCTAGATCGGTGCCGTCCAGGTCGCCGGGCGTAGCGCGGTAGAGGGTGAGCACACCGACGTGGACGGCCCCGAGCCGCAACGGGAAGGCGAATGCGGCCTGAATGCCATGGTCGAGCGCGGCCGGCACGAACGCGGGCCACAGTTCGACTGCGCTGGCAAGATCCGGTTCGAGCACCGGGGCAAAAGACCGGTCGGCAGCGATGCAAGGCCCTTCACCCAAACTGAACTGCAGGTCGTCGACCGCACCATGGGCCTCGTCGGACACGGCGACCGCGCCCCGGTGCTGCCCGTCAGCGATCACCGCAATGACGGCGCCGGTCACCGACAGCATGTCGACGCACAAGATGACAAGTCGATCGAGGACGGGCGCGCCACCGACATCACCCAGGACATCCGCGACTCGAGCCAGGCGGTCCGGGTCCACCCCTCGACTTCACTCTACTGCTCGGTCCCGCCACTGCTCCCGGCGGGGTAGCCGGGGAGAAGGCAGCCCCGCCGGGAGCAGGTCATGGCTGTGCTGTGGTGCAACGGCTTTCGGGCGTTCCACCACACCACGGCGTCCCGCCGTGAACTTCGCGCCCGGGTGGCTTGGTACGGCGCCCGTTCAGCGCCGCTGCGTCGCCCCGAGCGACGCAGCCGAGGGCCTCCGCAGGCGTGCGCGTGACCGATCCCCCTGCCGGCCTCATCGGCAACGAGTCGCAACGCCCGCCGCGAGAAACGGCAAGAGCCGCCAGCACATGCATACGACACCCTCTCCCAACCATCCGGCCGCCACCGGGGTCTCGGGAGACGGGACTCGAAAGAAGACCGCAGCGTTCAGCACACGGTCTGCCTCAAAGGCAGCATCACAATACACGGCCAGCCCAGCGCTGTCTGCCTAGAGCGTTGGCGTAAGTAGCGGTCGAGTGCCTGGGAGGTCCTGGCTCCAAACGGAACAGACACGGGGCCGCCGGCCTTCCCGAATACCGTGGCGGGGTTGTCATAGTCCAGATCCACGTCGTCGACATGGAGCTTCGCCTGCTCGTCGAGGCGCATCCCGGTGTCGAGGAGCTCGGCTGCCGACGGAGGGCGCAACCCCTCGACCCTAGGAATACGATTGCGGTTACACGATCGCACCCGATCGTGGTGGCTTCGTCGAGGGCCCGACTCGGTGCTCTCGACCCTGGTAGCGCGTCGTCGAGACAGACCAGGAGGGCTCCATGGAGCGTCCCGAGATCTCGCCGCTGGAGCCCCCGCAGGTGGTGGTCGTACTGGCGAATGGTCACACGGACGACACGCTCGTGTGCCTCGCCGGCGAGCACGACCTGAGCTCGGTCGAGGAGCTGGTGCGGGCGATCGCCACGGTCGTGGATGCCGGGCAGTCCGATGTCGTCATCGACCTCAGCCGTGTCGAGTTCATGGACAGCACGACCCTCGACCAGATCCGGGCGGCCCACGCGCGCCTTGGGGCGAAAGGCCGGACGGCTCGCATCCGCAACCCGTCCCGCCCGGCCCGCTACCTGCTGGAGCTCTGCGAGCTGACCCACCTGGTCGAGCCCTGACCTCGACCGAGCGACGACGGGAGCGGATCCTCCGTTACCTCCTCGATGGCACGTCCGGTGAGGTAGCGACCGACCGGCTGTGTGTGACCTGCGCGGTGCTGACGGGTGTGAGTGGGGCGGGGATCATGCTGATGCCCGATGACGTGGCCCACGGGTCGTTGTGCACGAGCAACCCGACCAGCGCGCTCATCGAGGAGGCCCAGTACACGCTGGGCGAGGGGCCGTGCCTGGACGCGCACCGGCAGGGCCGGCCGGTATTGGAGCCCCACCTCGCTGGGGTCGGGACTTCCCGCTGGGCTGCGTTCATCGAAGCGGTCGTTGCTGCCGGGGTCGGGGCGGTCTTCGGCTTCCCGCTGCGGGTGGGGGCGGTGCGGTTGGGCGCCCTCAACCTCTATCGGGACCGGCCCGGCGATCTGACCGACGACCAGCACGCCGAAGCGCTCGTGCTGGCGGACGTGGCGGCCGAGGTAATCCTGCTCATCCAGGCACGGGCGCCGGCCGGGACGCTGGCGGACGAGCTCGCCCGCTCCGCCGAGCTCCATGTCGTCGTCCACCAGGCCGCGGGCATGGTCGCGGTCCAGCTCGGGATCGGCGTGGCCGACGCGCTCGTCCGCCTACGAGCTCACGCCTTCGCCACCGGTACACCGCTGCACAAGCTCGCCGAGGACGTGGTGGACCGGCGGTTGCGGTTCGACACCCCCGACGGTCTGGGAGAAGAGCGGTGATCCCCTGGGCGCGCGGCCATACTGGCTGTCTAGATCCGGATGGAGGCTCCTGATGGCACGAGAGACGATGCTCGCCAGGGCGCTCGTGGAGCTGGCCGACACCCTGGTATCCGACTTCGACGTGACCGAATTGCTCACCGTGCTCACCGACCGCTGCATCGACGTACTCGATGTCGCGGCCGCCGGCATCATGCTGGCCTCACCAGCCGGCGACCTGCGGGTGATGGCCTCCTCCAGCGAGGAGATGCGCCTGCTGGAGCTGTTCGAGCTCCAATCCCAGGAAGGCCCCTGCCTGGACTGCTACAACAGCGGCCAGCCCGTCGTGAACGTCGACCTCGCCGGCGACTACCCCCGCTGGCCGCAGTTCGCCCAGCGGGCCACGGCCGCCGGCTTCCGTTCCGTGCACGCGCTGCCCATGCGCCTGCGAGGCTCGGTCCTGGGCGCCCTCAACATGTTCCACGTCGACACCGGGCGGATGCGCCCAGCCGACGTCGCCGCCGCCCAGGCACTGGCCGACGTCGCCACCATCGCCATCCTCCAGCACCGGGCCGCGGCCGAGGCCAAGCTCCTCAACGAGCAGCTCAGCGAGGCGCTCAACA
>JBKPRV010000432.1:0-2449 GCA_046734715.1 Actinomycetota bacterium
GGTGTCATCTGGCTGGAGAGGCGTGCGCCATGACTTGCAGGACAGGCCCTAGCCTCCGAGGGCGTGCGCAAGTTCCTGAGCGACTGCCGCCACGCGCTCGGTGCCGCCCACGTCCTCGTCGATGCAGACGTGACGGCCGGCTACGCCACCGACTGGACCGGTCGCTTCCGGGGCTCGACGCCCGCCGTCCTGCGCCCGGGGACCACCGCGGAGGTGGCGGAGGTGGTGGCTCTCGCTCGCCGCCACCGGGTGGCGCTCGTCCCCCAGGGCGGGAACACCGGACTGGTGGGCGGGGGCATCCCGCTCGCCGGCGAGGTGGTGGTGAGCCTGGCCCGGCTGGGGCGCCTCGAGGTGGACGAGACCGCCGCCCAGGCCACCGCGGAGGCGGGCGTGCCGCTGGCCGCCCTGCAGGCAGGAGCCGCGGCCGCGGGGCTGGCGTTCGGCGTCGACCTCGGCGCCCGGGACTCGGCCACGGTCGGGGGCATGGTCGCCACCAACGCGGGCGGCATCCACGTCCTGCGCTACGGGGCCATGCGCGCCCAGGTGGTCGGGATCGAGGCCGTGCTGGGCACCGGCGCGGTCGTCAGCCGGCTGGCGGGCCTGGTCAAGGACAACACCGGCTACGACCTGGCCCAGCTGCTGTGCGGGAGCGAAGGGACGCTCGGCATCGTCACCGCGGCCCGGCTGCGACTCGTGGCCGCGCCGGGCGAGCGGGTGACCGCCCTGGTCGGCACGTCGACGATCGCCGCCGCGGTGGACGCGGCCGCCGCCGTGCGCCGCTCGGTCGCCGGCCTGGCCGCCCTGGAGCTGATGGACGGTCCCAGCCTCCGCGTCGTCGCCGATCACTTGGCCACCCCACCGCCCGTGGCCCCGGACGCGGGCGCCTACCTGCTGGTCGAGGTGGACGCACCCGCCGACCCTCTCCCCGCTCTGGCGGCGGCCCTGGACGGCCGCCCCGGCGTGCTCGAGGCCGCGGTGGCCACCGAGGGCGCCGACCGCTCCCGCCTGTGGCGCTGGCGCGAGGCACACTCCGAGGTGGGCGCCACCCTCGGCGTCGTCCACAAGCTGGACGTCACGCTCCCGATCGCCGCCCTGCCGTCGTTCTGCACCGAGGTGGTCGAGCGGGTGGAGCAGGCCCGCCCGGGCGCCATCACGCTGCTGTTCGGGCACGTGGGCGACGGCAACGTCCACGTCAACGTGGTGGGCCCGGCGGCCGACGACACCGGCATCGACGACACGGTGCTCGGCCTCGTGGTGGAGCGGGGCGGCTCGATCAGCGCCGAGCACGGGATCGGCACGGCCAAGAAGGCGTGGCTGGCCCGCGACCGGTCCCCGGCCGAGGTCGAGGCGATGCGTGCGGTGAAGCAGGCCCTGGACCCGGACGGGATCCTCAACCCCAACGTGATGTTGGGCTAGCGGATCTTGTCCAGGATGGGCTGGGCCTCGTCCTCCCGCAGGAGGAGCACGGCACCCGCCTCGTTGCGGTCGTTGTCCACCGGCAGCGGGTCCAGCGGCTCGGGCACGATGCCCCGCATGCCCCAGCCGAGCCGCAGGGCGTCGGTGAACGACATCTTGTCGTCGATGCGCAGCCCGGTGGCGATGCCGTCGGCGGCCCGGGCCAGCGTGAACGGGTTCTTGGTGTCGCTGAGCTTCCCGAACACGGTGGTCAGGAAGGCCTGCTGGCGCGTGATGCGGCCCAGGTCGGCGGTGGGGTCCTCGTGCCACTCGCCGTCCTCTTTGAGCTCCTGGTAGTGGCGGGAGCGCACGTAGGCCAGCGCCATGTCGCCGTCGAGCTCGTGGGGCCCCGGCTCGGGGATGTACAGGCCCGACTCGGTGTCCTGGGCCGGGTACGGGAAGTTGATCGTGATGCCGCCCAGCGCGTCGACCAGCCCGGCGAAGCTGACGAAGTCGACCTCCATGTAGCGGTCGATGGGGATGTCGAAGTACTGCGTGACCGTGTTGACCAGCCGCGTGGGCCCGCCGTTGTAGGCGGCGTTGATCTTCTGCTTGCCTTCGGTGCCGGCGATGGGCACGTAGAGGTCGCGGGGGATGGACAGCATCTGCGCCTTCCCCCCTTCCAGGTGGAGCACCATGATCGTGTCGGAGCGCTGGCCGCTGGGGGCCTCGGCGGTGGTGAACCCGGGGTCGCCCTCTTCGGTGACGTTGGCCCGCGAGTCGGACCCCACGATCAGGTAGTTGGTGCCGTGGGTGGAGGAGGTCAGCGCCTCGCTCACCTGGACGCGCTCGATGCGGTTGAAGATGCTGCGGGCGTACAAGAAGCTGCCGAGGATCGCGACGACCAGCAGCACCGCCACTCCGAGCAGGACCCGCCGCCAGCGCACCCGCCGGAACCACGGGCGGTCGTCGGGCGGCCGCGGAGGCGGGGCCGTCCGGGGCGGGAGGTCGCCCGGGCCGCGAGGCTGGGTTCGCCGCGAGGGGGGCGCAGGCC